>NZ_ASSB01000252.1:0-48511 GCF_000520755.1 Paenibacillus sp. 1-18 | reverse complement strand
TCTGAGCTGGTAAAGAAACTGAATGCCCTGGGCACTACCATTGCCGTCCAACTGCAAAAAACATATCCCAATTTCCGGCAAATTGGAGTGGACATTGGACTCGATCGCAGCTTGACCCCATGGATTATTGAGGTGAACACGAAGCCTGACCCGTATATTTTTAACCAGTTAAAAGACAAGTCGATGTACCGCAAAGTATTAAGCTATTGGCGACTAGCCAATCAAAAGAATAAAGCTACAGGTCCGAGCAAAGATAAGGATAAAGATAAAGATAAAGATAAAGATAAGTTAAAAGACAAGGTGAAAATTACAGGCTCTAAAAAAGCAAAAAGCTCATAAGTGAGGAATCGGTTCAGTGACTGAAGCTCTGAACTGAAGAAATAAAAGGATGAATATCTTATTGATTCATCCTTCTTACATAAATAGCGGGGGTACCCGAATTCACATCTGCGATATGCCGATTGACGCTGGAAATTTTACGACGATACCCGGAATCGCTCGAAACGGTTTTGTGAATGTAATGAAAACAGTGAAATTGGAAAAACTATATGAAAACAATCAGAACTGAGGTCTTGGTATATGGAATTATGGGAAACCATGTTAAGATCAATATTTGCATTTACCCTAATGATGATTGTAGCACGTATATTGGGCAAACCGACTATTTCCCAAATGACCTACCATGATTTTGTGGCTGCCATTACATTGGGCTCCATTACCGCGAATCTTTCCTTTAATAGCTCAGTAGGGGTATGGAATTTAATAACTTCTTTACTTATATTTTCAGGAATTGCTTACTTGCTAATGTTTCTCGCCATGAAGAACCGAAAGCTGAGAAGTTGGTTATCGGGGAAACCAACCGTGTTAATTCAGGAAGGGAAAATTTTGGAGAGTAATATGAAAAAGCTTAGGATTACACTGGATACACTGAATCAGGAGCTAAGAAGTAAAAATATTTTTAATATTCAAGACGTTCATTATGCCGTACTCGAAATGAATGGAGCCATTTCCGTATTACCCAAGTGGGAAAGTAAACCTGTAACCAGAAAAGATTTGCATTTGGACGATCGTTCCGAGCATATTTTTCCTATTGAATTGATGATGGACGGGAGCATCATTGAAGCTAATTTGAAGGACAATAACATTACAACAGATTGGCTGCATGCACAGATAAAAAAGAAGGGGCTTTCGATTGAGAACATCAATTATGCCGTAATCAGTTCTGATGGTAGTATATTTTTTGATGAATATAAGGATCGAATCAAGCATCCGGTTGATAAAGAATGAATGAATTTGATTTCATTAACATTAAAGGTATATAATAGGTATACACAATTAAGTAAACATAGACATATGAAATGATTTTAAGGAGGAATCGCTATGAAATCATTTAAGTATGCATTGGAGAAAAAGGAACCCAGAACCGGACCGGGAGGCATCACACGTGGGGCTTCGGTCCATGATTTTCCTGTATCGGAAGGAATAGCAGGGGTGTCCATGCGTTTGGAACCGGGTGGAATGCGTGAGCTTCACTGGCATGCCAATGCGGCTGAATGGGCCTATGTGGTTAGCGGCTCCTGCCGGACAACAGTTATCCATCCGGACGGTTCTTCGTATGTCGATATTTTCAATCCAGGTGATGTATGGTATTTTCCGCGTGGTTATGGTCATTCAATTCAAGGTATTGGTCCTGGAGAGTGTCATTTTATATTGATTTTTGATAATGGAGATTTTTCGGAGGATCACACGTTCAGTATAACTGATTTCATAGCACAGACTCCTGCAGAGGTTGTAAGGCAGAACCTGGGACTTGCAGCCGACGAACTGGCTCTTTTGCCAGATAAGGAAGCCTATTTTGCAAAAGGACCTGTACCTTCTAACGGATCTCATGATGCATTTCCTCGCATTTCCTCCGATCTGATCACTAAACATCGGTATCCTTTAATGGCCAAACAGCCCAGATTAGCACCGGGTGGTGGGACACAGCGGACAGTTACGGTAGAAGATTTTCCGATTTCTTCGACAATGGCAGGATCTGTGATTGAGCTGGAGCCGGGCGGATTACGAGAAATGCACTGGCATCCCAATGCGGACGAATGGCAATACTATTTGGATGGTCATGCAGAAATGACTGTGTTTCTCGCTGAAGGGAATGCCGTCACAGAGCAGTTTGAAGCCGGAGATGTAGGATACGTACCCATGGGAGCCGGGCATTATATTAAAAATACCGGATCAGAGATATGCCGTATTTTGATTGGTTTTAACAGCGGTCATTACGAAGCCATTGATTTGAGTGAGTGGATGGCTGGTAACCCAGTTGATGTATTAGCAACGAATCTGAGCCTTCCGAGAGAAATAGCGAATAAACTGCCTCATAGATCAGTCTTCATCGCTCCAAAATCTAAATCATAAGTCAGCGAAACAGCCCGCTTTTTGTTCCCCCATATATGGGGGAGCAGAAAGCGGGCTAATTGAACAACCTGTAACTCTATGCTATCCTTATGTATTAATAGAGAATAATATAGTAAATATTTAGTTTCTCTACCCATAAACATCAGATGATATGATCAATAGGAGGGATAAACATGTGTTCTGTCATTGAACTTAACAATGTGAGCTGGAAAAGAGACAATCGTACCATACTGGATCAAATCAACTGGAAGGTAGCCGAAGGTGAGCACTGGGCTGTGCTTGGACTGAATGGATCGGGTAAAACAACGATGCTGAATATGATCAATGGTTACATATGGCCAACTACAGGTAGTGTGAGTGTGTTGGGACATACGTTCGGGGACGTGGATCTGAGGGAGCTGCGCAAATCTATCGGCTGGGTCAGCTCCTCTTTACAGGAGAGAATCAATGGTAGTCAGCGCACGCAGGATGTTGTCATTAGCGGCAAATTTGCCTCCATTGGACTTTATGATCAAACAACGGATTCGGATTTTGAGCAGGCCGTACACCTCATGACCCAACTGGGCTGTGCTCACCTCGTGGACCGATTGTATCAAGGATGTTCACAGGGGGAGAAGCAAAAAGTGCTTATTGCCCGCGCGCTCACGGCCTCACCCAAGCTGCTGATTTTGGACGAGGCGTGTAACGGCTTGGACTTCTTTTCCCGGGAATCCTTACTAACTAGCATTCATCAGCTGTCCGAATCGCCAGGTTCCCCGAATTTATTATATGTCACACATCATATCGAGGAAATTTTACCAATGTACACGCATACGATTCTGATACGCCGGGGGACTGTTTTCGCTAAAGGTAAAACGACAGACATTCTGAGCAGTGAAACGCTTAGTGCCTTTTTTGAAACCCCTGTGCAAGTAGAATGGAGACAGGAGCGTGCATGGCTATCTATGGTGTAGAGAGTCAATTCGGTTTATTCTCTTCCAATCCTGACTACAATGACATAAGAGAATCATTGTAGAGAGGTGAATGGAATGTCAGAGCATCCATTACAATCTTTTATAGAAACGGTCAAAGATCACTTAAAGGACATGGTGAACGTCAATACGACCATTGGAGAACCGGTTGTCGTGTCTGACGGCACCATTATCATCCCTGTTTGTAAAGTAAGCTATGGATTTGCGGCAGGTGGCCGCGATTTGGACAAACGCAACCAGGAATCCACAAGGGGGATGCCCTCATTCGGCGGAGGTATGGGCGGAGGTGCGTCTGTAACACCTCTCGCCATTATAATTATCGGCAAAATGGGCGTTCAAACAGTCTATCTGGATAACTCTCCTACGGTATATGACAAGATTTTGGACATGGCGCCACATCTATTGGATAAATTGCATAAACTTATCAAGGAATACCATACAGAAAAAGGTGATAATAGTCAGTGAATCAGGTCTGACTCGTTTGTGTATGCAAAGGCTGCCAACGGGGTTATGCGGTCGTTTTGAATTGGAAAAGCGTTATTTTTCCTTATTACAAGATTTTTGGCCTCTAATTGGCTACAGCAGGGAGGCTGTTCATTGTGCACCATGACATATTGGCCATCGGGAAGCAGCTGTCGGGCTTTAATATTATCATCTAGCAACAGCAATAAATATTGGATGATGACAGATTGATGCTCTTCATTTAATAGCGGACACATTAATTCAATCCGCTTGTCCATATTTCGGGTCATCCAGTCTGCACTGGACAGCCACAATTGGGGCGTGCCAGCATTTTCAAAATAAAAAATGCGGGAGTGCTCCAAAAATCGGCCGACAATGCTGCGAACGGTAATATTGTCGCTCAGTCCGGGAATTCCTGGACGCAAGCAGCAGATACCACGAACGATCAGATCAATTCGGACGCCTGCCTGGGAAGCAGAATATAGTTGGTCGACCAACTGTTTATTCGATAACGAGTTCATTTTGGCTATAATCCTTGCAGGTTTACCGCTCAATGCATTTTCCACTTCACGCTGAATGCAGTCTACCAACTGTTGTTTCAAATGCGCTGGAGCTACACTGAGGTAATGCCACTGGCTCGGGGCGGAAAATCCTGTGATTTTATTGAATAAATTGGAGACATCTTCGCCGATCTCCGGATAGGAAGAGAACAGTCCGATATCTGTAAATATTTGTGCCGACACTTCATTGTAATTTCCAGTGGCGACATGAATGTAACGTCTAAGAGTATCTGCTTCCTTACGTACAACCAAAACCATTTTGGCATGAATTTTCAACCCGGGCAGGCCATAAACGACATGGCATCCTGCTTTTTCCAATTCTTTTGCCCATTCGATATTTCGGGCTTCATCGAAGCGTGCTTTCAACTCAACGACTACTGTGACCTGCTTTCCTAATTCGGCAGCTCGATTCAAAGATCGGATAATCCGTGAATTACCATTTACGCGATACAAGGTCATTTTAATAGCCATAACGGATGGATCGACCGCTGAATGTTCGACAAAATCGTTAACAACGTCAAACGATTCATAAGGATGAAGTAAGAGAACATCTCTTTTTCGCAGCACTGAAAAAAAATCGTCCGTCTTCGTAAACTCCAACGGATAAAGAGGATCAAATCTTGAATGCTTGAGATGCTCAAAGCCCTCAACCGAATTGGCGAATGACATAAAGTAGCTCAAGTCAATAGGCCCATCATTCGTAATTAAAAACTGACTTTCTATTTCCAGTTCTTTTTCTAGCCATTCCAATGCAAAAGGATCAAAACCCTTTTCTATTTCCAAACGAATCGGAGTGCCCCATTTTCTTGCGCGCAATACTTTTTCCACTTCATCAAGGATATCCTCCGCTTCTTCCTCATTTAAATCAAGATCTGCATTTCGAGTTAAACGGAATGTATGGAAAGTAATAGGCGTATAGGTAGTAAACAAAGTGTGAATATGCTGCTTAATCAAATCTTCGAGCAAAATAAACTGCCATTGATCATGATCCGATAGAGACGGAACTTTAATATAACGAGGCAGATTGGATGGAATTTCAACCAAGGCAATATAAACTTCCTTACCCGATGCATCGGAAGGCGGCTTCAAACCGACGGCCAAATATACACTTTTTGAACGAATCAGAGGGAAAGGACGGCTTTTATCAATAGCTAGAGGAGTTAGCACGGGAAATACTTTTTCAAGATAATAGGTCTCCATTTCCCTCTTCTGCACAGAATTAAGCTCGCCATAAGTGGTAAAAGCAAGGCCCTCTTCCTTTAGCAGTTGAATAATCCGGGCATAGGTTGAATACTGATCTGCTACTAATTGCTCAATCATGACAATTACTTTATGTTGTAGCTGTTGTGGAGTAAAGCCAGTGAAATCGACCTCTTGATTGCCAGCTCTAATTTTATCCATAAGTCCTGCGACCCTGACACTGACAAACTCATCCAGATTGGTGGAAACAATTGATATGAACTTTGTTCGCTCCAACAGAGGAGTGCTTTCGTCCTGTGCTTCTTCAAGAACACGTCTGTTAAATTGAAGCCAGCTTATTTCACGATTAATATAGTTCACGGCGCACGCCTCCATCTGCCTATTCTTTTTTTCTAAATAATAAATACCGTATTTTTTGGAACAATTGCCATGTTGCACTGAGGCGAATCGTGATCGTGTCGGGAATATTCTCATCGTTTTTAGTCATGATGGTTAGGTTCCTCTCGTTATTAAAATAGGGAAAACTCGCTAAACGAGGTTAGCGAGCGATATGAATATTTTTTATTTATTCGTGAGATGTTGTTGTCTGCATTGCATCCACGACCGGGCCTGGTGTTGACTCCGCTCCTTTTGCTGCGGATTGTGTCAGGTTGCACACCAAACGGCTGTTAACAAGCATACTGCCTGCTTGCGTTCCCACTGTATGACCCACACTGTTCCCTAACAGCCCACCAACAACGGACCCAAGTACGGTCCCTACGCCTGGCAGCAGCGAAGTTCCGAGGATTGCCCCATACTCAATACCGGCCATGACCCCGAGTGCTCCAGTCAAATTCCCTGACGTATGAACCATATAATCTTTGTTATCCATTTGTCCTTTCGTCAAGCTAATGGTATCCTGCAGCTGGGTTATACCTCCAGAAATAAGACCTCCCCATAATGAATTGCCTTGTAGCATGCTGATCTCTCCTTTGTTTAATTTATTTTGTTACTCCAGGATAGTAATTCCCCACTATGCACTTTTTAAATTATTGAACATTTGCCAACTGTTACGGTAGCAAATGATGTTCTGTATTTTTTTTCTCATTTTTTATTGCTTCTGCGGATGGCGGCTCTTTAGTACGGTCTTTGACTTGATCTGCGAGCTCAAGCGCAATTCCTGCTCCTTTAACGGCAAGTTTACGTGCAGCTTTTCGGGCTTCGGGGGACACAGCAAGTGCTAAGGCCGCAGCAGCAAAAATAATACCAAGCGGTGATTTGGCCACAAAAATCCTCTCCTCAAAAAGTTGTTAATAAAATAATTCCTTAATATGAAATTTTTATACCAGATTACATTCAGAAAACAAAATGCATATTTTGTTAACTGTTGTTAATCATAAGTGGAGTTGATTTTAATTATGGACAAGGGAGGTTAAATATGGTGACGCTGCGAAACAAGAACAGGTTTCTTCATGTTCTACCAGGAAGGATACGAATGGAAATCTACGGCTTGCAGGGAAGCGAAGCTGCCGCAGAGCTTTTGGCCAAAAGTCTGTCAGCTTGTAGTGGAATTAACAGAGCGGAACCATGTACAGTGACGGGCAGAGTGCTGGTGCATTATGATGTAAAGCTTGTTTCTGAGCAGCACATGATCCATATACTCTGTGAAACAGAAGAACGGATGTGTTCGGCTAATTTAACACCCCGCCCGGATATTCGGAACGAGGCTACCTTGTCGAAGGAAGCGGAGCGCGAAGCTGCTGCTACTCAAGCTGAATTGAATATTCCTCTCCCTCTCCCGATTAACCCTACGGCACCTAAGACCAATACGAGGGAGCTAAAGGAAAAAATACCCATTGGATTGGCTGTTTCCATGAGCGGTTTAGCCGTATTGGGAATCAAGCAGATCTTTTTAGGACGTTCAGCCCTGGCAAGGAGTCCGGCAACGTTCTTTTTATCGTCGCTCGTATCTGTCGTAACCGGCTACCCTTTTCTCAAGCGAGGAATTCAGACCTATTCGGATAAGAGAAAAATAAACTCAGATCTCATATTAGGTACAAGCGCTCTCGCTCTTGCACTTATGGGCGAAAATCTTGTAGCACTTGCAGGACACAGCATTTTGCAATATGTGAACTGGAAGCGAAGCCACTCTGCATTAAATGGACAGCAAGGGGCTTCTTTGTCACCGGAAATTCAAGCATATAGCGATAAAGCAGGCAAATTAGGGTTTATTGCAGCCGGAATGACTTGGGCCGTTACCCGGAACCCGTTCCGTGCAATCGCCGTCCTTCTGGCAGCAAATCCGCGCGTGGTGACCGTACCTGCCGAGTATGCCTGGAAGCAGGCTGAGCTCGTTTCAGAAGAAAGAAAATACGTAGTTCCGGAAAAAGGATCATTATCCCAACTCGCTCGAACGAAAACGATTTTATTCGAAGACTCGTCACTCCTGTTTAACCGTCCGGAGATTGAAGAAATTCAATGCATGGCAGAGAAGGAGCAAGATGCGGATAAAGTGATATGTTTGGCGGCTTCATTAATGGAGAAAACAGAACATCCATGGAAAGAAGAGGTGTTTAGCAAGGCAAAACAAACCTGCCGGACGATCCGCACAGCTTTTCATGTGGCAGAAGAGCCACAGGGTATAAAAGGAAAAGTCAATGATATACAGGTTATCATTGGCAGCTACACATATATGGAGGAGCACGGTATTGATTTCAGTTCCTATGAGCTTAAATCAAAGAGGCTTGCAAGAAAAGAATACGATGTTCTTTTTGTCGGAAGCCAAGGAAATGGCAAAGGCGAATGTCTTGGGTTAATTGCCAGACATCGGCCATCAACGGTTAACGAATACAGCTCTACCGCCTTATCATTCAGCGAAAAAGGCTGGAGGCTTGGACTGTTGAATAACAGTCTGCATATCAGTGCTGACGAGCTTTCGCAATACGGTATGGATACAAGCTGGTCCTCTTTTGAACAAGGCGAAGTGATTGAACGGATCGCAGTACTCAAGCAGCAAGGCGAAGAGGTTTTATTTGTCGCCGGTCTGGAGCAAAATCCACTCAATGAGTTTTATAAGGAAGCTGGAGTCCAGACGATTTCCATTCATGAGCTGCAACCTATTCAGGAAAGCGCTCTGTACGCCGAAAGAACAGAGCAAATCGTAAACGAGCATGCTTCAATCGCTAAAAAGTGGAATCTTATAGGGTCCGCTTTTGCTACATTAGGCATGATCAGTGCGCCATTGGCCAGTTTGATCGGGGATGCTTTATCACTTGTTTTTACATCCAGAACCAAAAACAGGAGTGAAGCCTTGCCATGTCCAACGGGAATTGCATATAAGGACGAGGCTGCGGTTGCTTCCGAAGCCTTTGCCTGGCATCAGCTGCCTGGCGAACAGATTATCACGAAGTTTCAAACAAACCTACAAAGCGGGTTGACGTCTGATAAGGTACTTTCAATTCGAAGCCGATATGGTTCAAATCAGCTTGAGAGTAAAAAGCCTACTCCTTGGCTCATTGCATATTTGGGTCAATTCAAGGAATTCACAACTCTGATTCTCCTTGGTACAAGTGCACTGGCCTTTCTTACAGGTGGATTATTCGATGGACTTGCAATGGGGGCAATTCTGCTCGCGAATGCCGCAATTGGCACAATTCAGGAACGCAAAGCGGAAAAAGTTGTGGACAAGCTGAATCAATTTCAACCCCCGGTATGTAAAGCCATCAGACAGGGCCAGCACGTAGAGCTAAACGCTGTGGAATTGGTGCCCGGCGATATCGTTTCCCTGGAAGCAGGGGACCGCGTTCCAGCCGATATCCGGTTGATCAGCTCATGGAATATGCGAGTGAACGAGTCGACCCTGACTGGGGAATCTCTTCCCGTCGAAAAGAACGAGTCCTCTTTGCCTGAAGATTGTGCTTTATCTGAGAGAACCAACATGCTCTTTATGGGAACCGACGTGTGCGGAGGCAAGGGGATGGGTATTGTTGTACAAACCGGGATGAATACCGAGATGGGGCATTTAATGTCCCTTTTGAAGCAGCAGGAAAAAGAAGTAACCCCTTTACAGGAAAAAGTAACGTCAATTAGCAAAAAATTTGTGAAAGGCGCTCTCATCGTGGGCGGAATCGTATTCGCAATTGGTATGCTCCGTAGCATCCCTTTTCCACAAATGATTTCGACTTCGATCACACTGGCAGCCTCTGCCATTCCTGAAGGGCTTCCGGTTACCATCACCATTGCCCTCAGCGCAGGCATCTTCCGTATGGCGAAGAAAAACGCGCTGATCCGAAAGCTCTCCTCGTTGGAAACATTAGGGAGAACTACAATTATTTGCACAGACAAGACAGGCACGTTAACTAAAAATGAAATGACGGTAAAAGCGCTCTCTACCGCGGATCGCGCGTGGACTGTAACAGGCAATGGCTACGAACCGAGGGGAGCATTGGAAGAGCTTGCTCCCGAGGCTGCTGCTGCAGCTGCGGGGATCAAAAATGTTGAAAGTTACGAAAACCCCTCAACCCATCCTGATTTGACTCGCTTGCTGCAAATCTGCTTGTTATGCAATAACAGCAAGCTTGAGCAGCAGGAAGGACAGTGGATGACCAAAGGGGATCCGACTGAGGGCGCGCTTTTGACGCTCGCGGCCAAAAACGGACTGTGGCTTAAAGATATGACCCATTGGCATCGTGGACATGAAATTCCATTTGATTCGAAAACCGCGAAAATGAGCGTGGTTTGCAAGGACATTCAGTCGCAGCAGGAATGCTATCTCTTTTCCAAAGGAGCCGTAGAGACGATTCTCGGCCATTGCAATCGATATCAAAAGAACGGGGAGATACTGCCTCTATCTGAAGAACAGAAGCAGCACATTATACAGCAAAATGAAAAGTTTTCAGCCGCAGCGTTGCGTGTGCTTGCTTTCGCGTATCGACCCTTGGATGAGAGCATCGACAATGAGTCCATTGACGACGAATGTGAATTAATTTATGTCGGCATGACCGGCATGATGGACCCTCCCAAACCTGAAGTAGAACAAAATATTCAGGAAGCCTTTGCACTCGGGATAAAGCCTGTGATGATTACCGGTGACCACCCGATTACAGCCATTGCCATTGCGAAGCAACTCGGAATTTACAGTGATACGCAGAGTGTTGTAACTGGACATGAGCTTGACCGTATAACAGACGAAGAGTTAAGCCAAATTGTGGACGAAGTATCCATTTTTGCCCGGGTCACGCCTGAACACAAACTTCGCATTGTAACGGCGCTGCAAAAACGAGGACAAATCGTTGCCATGACTGGCGATGGCGTCAACGATACGCCTGCTATTAAACAAGCCAACGTTGGTATCGCAATGGGAAGAACAGGAACGGAGGTAACGAAGGAAACTGCGGATATGGTGCTAACGGAGGACCATTTCGGCACGATTATAGAGGGAGTCAAAGAAGGCCGAACAATTATTGGAAATATTCGTAAGGCACTTGGCTGTTTATTAACTGGAAATCTGGCCGAGATCATCGTCACGAGCGTTGCCGTGATGGTTGGATTGCCGATCCCTCTGGTTCCTATTCAAATTCTGCTGATGAATTTGTTGACCGATGCTTTGCCAGCAATGGTTCTTGCTGTCAATCCAGGCCAGAAAACGAAGCAGCAGAAACGAACGGATATCGTCGATAAAGACCTGTACCAGAAAGTGATTACAAGAGGGGTTCTGCTGGGATTGGGATCGCTCGGCTTGTTTGCCGCAAGCCGAGCAGTCGGTGCGCCTATGCCTGTGGCCCGAAGCGTTGCTTTTGCAACCTTGGTTGCGGGGCAATTGATACAAACCTTTTCGTGGCGTCAGGAAGGCTCTGAAGAAACAGTACGCGATTGGACAAAAGATCGCTTTTTGATCGGGGCCCTTTGCGTTTCCTGGCTGGCTCTACTAGGAGCCATATATATCCCGCCATTGGCCGGGTTTTTCCATACCGCCCGTCTGCCGCTCCAATATTGGGCTCCCATCCTTGGCGTAGCCAGCTCGGTATCTCTTTTGTCCAAACCGATTTTGGCTCTGATTACAAAAAAGCAGGCAATCAGGGCTTCTCATGCAAACCAAACCTTTGCTGCGGCTTAAACGGCCGCAGTAATACTTAATTACAAGGAGGATCACGATGCTGCAAAATAACAATATTAATAAAATTGTAGTTGGCACTGTGCTTGCCTTTGCCGCTTCCGCTTTGCTTCCCATTGCTAAAACTACTTTTCGTCCTCTTGCCGAAGCTGGAAAGCAAGGCGGAGTCAGCTTGATCAACCGGGGCAAATCTTACCTTCAATTAGCAAGGGAGGAAATGGAAGATATCATCGCCGAAGCCCAATTTGAAAGAATGAAAAAGCAGTTGGACCAAGAAATCGCATTGCTTGACGAACCCAAAAATGAGGAGAATGGATAGATGAGCGAACAAAATATAGATAATCATTTACGCGAAGCCTTAACACACCTGGAATTGGCCTTAAACCAAAGCGTAAGATGCGTGCTTGAGAATGATAGCGCGAAAAAAGAAATAGGTTTAAAGTGGGAACGATTTCTTGGGGAGTTTATGGGACAAATCCGGGAAAAGGGAAAAAAATCAAGGTTAAATCTGCTGGGCTGGATCAGTTTTCCAAGAATACGCTAATAGAGTGTATGCAGCCTCATTCAACAGCAGGCTGCATACTGGATTCTCTACACCATAGAGAGTCTTTTTTTCTAGCTATCATGTTACGATCATAATAAGGATAGGCAAAATCAGGAATGAGGCTAACGTGCTCCACAGGATACAGGTGGACACGAGTTTGGGCGATGCATTGAATTTTTGTGCTAAGATGACGGCATTCACGGCAACCGGCATGGAGGCCAGAATAAAAAGAACGGAGAATAAAAGGCCAGATATCCCCAGTATCAGCATGGAAAGGCAGGCTGCAAACGGAGAGAGCAGAAGCCGGATGATGAGTCCTGCATAGCTGGCTTTTTTAATAGACGGCTCCAGCTTGGAGATTTTTACATAAGCCATCTGGGTGCCAAGGATCGCCAGCACGACCGGAGAATAGGCTGCAGCAATCATCGAGACGCCCGATTGAATCCCGGAGGGCAGATGCCAATCCAGCAGCCGAAGCCCCAGGGCAAGTAGGGCCGCATAGATCGCAGGCAGTGAGAATACCGACTTGACGGCGCTTTGAACAGAAAATTCAGAGCGGGCTGCAAAGTAAACTCCAAGGGTATTGACCAGGATCATCTGTATGACCACATACACAGAGGCCTTATCCAATCCAAGCTGCCCAAAGGCAAGTAAAATGAGCGGCAACCCATAATTCGCACTATTGGTCAGTGTGGAGATCAGGGTAAGTCCAGCGGTTTCAGGAGCACTCAGCTTTAAGATTTTCCCTGCTAATTGAGCAATTCCCCATAACAACAGTAGATTCAATATGGAAAAGGCGATAGTCTGCTCCACATCATGCCAGGAAAGCTGAGCCTTGAGCAGCGTGTCCAGAATCACTGCAGGAATTAAAAAGTACAAGTATAAAGTTGAGAGCGGCTTAGTTTCCAGCTTCATGAATTTGCCGAGTAAAAACCCGGCAATCACTGGAAGGGACAGCGGAACGATAACAGATAAAAGAGTTGAAAGTACAATTTGAATCATGAAATCCACTCATCCTTTCTGTAATAACAATTTTTATTATAAGATGCGGCTTTCTAGCCCGTCCAAGATGTAAATACGATTAAGCTCATAGGTATATACTATGAAGCTTCTGGTAGTTATTCTAAATATGCATTGAGTAGAACAACAAAAGGGATGCCCACAGCCATGTTGAAAGGCTGGTGGAACATCCCTTTTATTATGATGAAAACAAATTTTCCTGCTGAGTTAAGCAGAAACAACAGCTTCCGCTTTAGTCCGGCACTCATCAGAGCAATAGTGTTGATGCTGCTCTTCGCAGTCTGGACATACGATATGCTGGAGATTACATACCGGGCAGTTGATATAATGATCGTTTGGCGTTTCACAATGGAAGCATTTGCCGACAATAACGTCCTCGTCGGTGTGGTTGATTGGAATCGAAATCCGTTCGTCAAACACATAGCATTTACCGTCAAACAAGCGTCCTTGTACTTCCGGGTCCTTGCTGTAAGTCACAATGCCGCCATCCAGTTGGGCTACATCGTTAAAGCCTTCTTTGATCAGAAGACCGGACAGCTTTTCGCAACGAATACCTCCGGTGCAATACGTCAGGATTTTCTTGTCCTTAAACTGGCTCATATTGTCGCGAATCCACTGTGGAAATTCACGGAACGATTCAACTTCCGGACGAATGGCTCCGCGGAAATGTCCGATGTCATATTCATAGTCGTTACGACCGTCCAGAACAACTACATCTTCATCTTGAAGCTGCTCATAAAAATCCTTCGGTGACAAACGCTTGCCGCTAATTTCATTAGGGTCGAGCTCATCCTCATGACGCAGCGTAACAAGCTCCTGACGATGACGTACGAATATTTTCTTGAACGCATGACCGTCAGAATCATCTATTTTAAAAACGATATCGTGGAATTTCGGATTGGCGCGCAAATCACGAATATACTGCTCTGTTTGCTCTACCGTACCAGACAATGTTCCGTTAATACCTTCCTCAGCAATCAAGATTCTTCCCTTGACGCCTAGCTCCTTGCAATAAGCCAGATGCTCTGCCGTAAAGGTGGCAGGATCTTCAATATTTACATATTTGTAAAACAACAAAATTCGATAAGCATGCTCACACATGTAAAATCACCCTCTGATTCAAGTCAAAGTTTTTAACATCAATTTTAAATGTACCAGATTCTTTAAGTTAGTCAACATAAATGTATAAAAAGTGGAAATAAAAAGGGTATTTTAAAATAGTGTGATGTAACGAAGGATATAAGCAGTATTTTACCAAATTACCCTACCGTAAGGATGGTATCTGCGATAGGGTGATTTTTTTGTTATAGAGAGTAGATATATGTTTAGGATATTTTACGGATTCGACACGGTTCTTGGGAAATTGACATTTGGAACATGTTAATTTTATAGAGTACCTATTGTTTTACAAATTTTAAACCATCCGGCGCGAACAGACTCGCGAAAGGGGTCAAATGATGAAATTAAAACTGAACCGCAATAATGAACTGAACGAGCCTTGGCCCACTAGACAACAAATACTATGTATCGGGGGAGCAAATCTAGACCGTAAAATTATGATTAAAGGTACATTTCAGCTTCACACCTCCAACCCGAGCAGCACCAGAAAGCAATCCTGCGGTGGGGTGGCTCGAAATGTAGCCGAAAATTTGGGGAGGCTAAGCCAGCAGGTCAGCCTGTTGACCGCAGTTGGCGATGATGCCGAAGGTGAATTTATAGTCGAGCAGTCTAGACTTTACATGAATGTGATTCCGCTGCAGGTCAAGGGAGAACCGTCAACCGGGGTTTACACCGCTTTGCTGAACGAGTGTGGTGAGCTGATTGTAGCGACAGCAGAGATGGAGATTTATGATCAGATTCGTCCTTCAGCTATCCTTGAAAATATCCCCTTAATCACCTCATCTCAGCTGGTGCTGTTGGATACTAATTTCTCAATGAACGTAATTGCTTCAACCATACGGCTATGCCAAGAACATCGAATTCCGCTTGTCGTTTCTTCCGTATCAGCCTTCAAAATGAGAAAACTTCCTCGAAATTTAAACGGGGTAGGCTGGCTGGTATGTAAGCAGATGGAAGCTGAATCCTATTTGGGAATACAACTTACAGATGATCAGCAACTACTGGACGCAACCCGAATTTTTCACCAACTCGGGGTTCAAAACGTAATTCTGATCCGGGGAACTGACAGTGTCCTATTTACCTCCCAGGATGGAGCGCATGGACAAATTTCTATACAGCACGATCAGGAAGTTATTGATGTCACGGGTGCTGACGATGCTTTTATTGCCGGAATGATATATGGAATTATCCAAGGATATCCAATGGAGCAGGTATGCCAATTCGGAATCAGCTGTGTCGCCTTAACCATTCAAACAGATCGGACGGTTTCAGAGACTATTTCTCTAAATAAGCTTCATTCCATGTTCAAGGAGCTGTACGGCACACATCCGCAAAATTTTGTGTTTTTTAAAGGTCTGTATTTTAAGGAGAAAGATACATAAATAAAGAAAAGAATCTTACCCACTTTTTGTTGCTGAAACTGTAAAGGGAGCAGGTTGCTTAATGAATCATCTGAGATACGCCATCGTTTTTCTACCGCTGTTCTGCCTGTATTTGTTTTTAAAGGGAGGCTCTTTCGTAGCAGGGAATTTTTGATGAAGGATGCCTATTCTTTTGATACGGATTGGGAGGGATTAGACCAAACCTACTGGACCATGTTTGAGACGTATCATCGTATTTTCACACGCTGCGGTCTAAACTTTCGCGCAGTAGAGGCAGATGCGGGCGCTATTGGCGGTGAAGGAGGAACTCATGAATTTATGGCGCTTGCTGACATAGGAGAGGATACGATAGCAGCATGTACCTGCTGTGAATACGCGGCCAATCTTGAAAAAGCCGAGTCACAGGAACATGTCAGCTATTCTTCTTCTCTCAGCACAGAGCCAATGGAGAAATTTCATACTCCAGGTCTGCGCACGATAGATCAACTGGTTGAAGGGCTTCATATAGAGGCAAAAGACATCATCAAAACACTGATTTACATGGCTGATGATCAACCCATCGCTATAGTGGTTAGAGGAGATCATGAGGTCAACGAAGTGAAAGCTCAACATATTTTAGGTAGTGAAAAATTCGAAATAGCAAGTGCAGATATCGTATCAACGGTAACCGGGACCCCTTCCGGGTATATAGGCCCGTTTGGATTGAGGATTCCTGTATGGGTGGATTGCGCAGTTGCTCAAATGTCGAACAGCATCGCCGGCGCGAACGAGCTGGAAACCCATTATCGGCATGTGAATCCAGGACGCGATATGGATCTTCGCCATGTGACGGATTTACGTAATGTCACAGAAGGGGACAGATGCCCTCGCTGTGACGAAGGGGAGTTGAAGCTTTATCGTGGTATTGAGCTTGGACATGTGTTTAAAATCGGTACCCTTTACAGTGAGAAGCTGGGAGCAAAGCAGACGATGATTATGGGGTGCTACGGTATCGGTATTTCCCGAATTCTGTCAGCCATAGTCGAGCAAAATCATGATCAAAACGGGATCATATGGCCTTCAGCGCTGGCTCCATTTCAAGTTCATATCATTCCGGTTTCTGTGAAAGACAACCTGCAAATGCAGATTGCCGAGGAATTATATAACAGTTGCAGGATCAAGGCGTAGAGGTGCTGCTGGATGATCGGGAGGAACGCCCAGGAGTTAAATTTAAAGATTCAGATTTGATAGGTATTCCAGTGAGGATCGTCGTTGGTAAAGATGCTGAGCATGGAAAAATAGAGTGGATAGAGCGAGGCGCCAGCAACAAGGAGACGATTCATATCACGGAAGCAAGCAAACGGATTTTGGACATTCAAGCATTAGTGTCTCGTAAAATATGACCTTCACCAAGTGTAATCTCATAAAAGCCGACCATTTGACGTGTCTGAAAACGGATCGGTTTGTGCCGCCCTATGATGATGACATTTTGAATATCAGCAGTGCCTTCCGAGGGTAGCGAAAAAGCAGTAACATAGGCGAATTCCTCACGTAATGTCGTATGAATGGCATTTATCACGTGATCGTGTTCCCTTTTACCCATTAAGTTCATGATAATAGAGCCCTCGGTATCCAGCTTTTCTTTGACCAGCTTAAAAAATTCTCTGGATACTAAATGCAATGGCGTACCCTGCTCCGTAAAGGCGTCCAAAATAATATAGTCATAAGCATCCGATGCTTCTTGCTCCAAGATGTGACGTCCATCCCCAATCGTCACATTGTCTTTATCGTACCCAAAGAAGGTTTGGCTTAACTTCACGACCAGGGCATCCAGCTCTGCAATCTTAAAGTGTTTTTCTCTAAAATGGCCCGCAATCGTTCCGATTCCATGTCCGATGACAAATACGTCCTCGAATGAAGGATCGTTCAGCTCCATCAGATGGATGATAGCCCTCGGGTATTCGAACAGGATACGTTGCGGATCATTCAAATCCAACGCACCTTGGACAGCCGCATTCGAAAATTGCATCACACGGAAGGACCCCTTTTCACCGTCTAGTTCCGGGGTGTCGTACACCATAATCTCATGGTTATTACTGCGCTTGCTATACAATACATCCAAGTGACTAATCTCCTTCAAGTCGTACTTCACCACCATATTAGACATTTATGAGCCTATTGTCCATAGATTCAGCGGCGGGGCCGTTCTGCTCTTGCCGAGCAAGTTCAATCCGTAAAATTGTTCAATCATGCGTAGCATGGAAAAATGATTGCTTTTTTCATTATACAGGCCCTTTTTCAAATGAGCGCCTATGATCATAGTCGGAATTTTGTTGTTGCTGCTCATATCATCTTCGTCCCATGTTACGATCAAAAGACTGTTATGCTGCGGTGCCCATCGAGCATAAGAAGATAAGTGGGCCTGCAGCCATTGATCAGCTTCCCGGATTGTGCCGTCGTGCATATCGTGTTGCAGGTTAGGAATGACAATGGAAACCGTCGGCAGCTGATTAAAGTTTTGCGGGAAACGGGTCAAAGGCATATTGATTGAGGCAGGCAGATTGTTGAAATTTACCCACGGATTATGTTTTCTCGCATACAGGGTTTCCAGATCATATGGACCGGTAAATCCGGTTCGAGGCAGCCCCTCCGAATAGCCCCCAAACGTATATCCATGCTGTATAAGCTCTAAAGCCAGATTGCTGGTGTTCATTTTCTTTGGAGTCAAATCATTGTGGACGCCCTGATTAGAACCGGAAAATAGATCCAGGTAGTTGGGTTGACTTGGATGTTCAATCGCATAATGATTCATCAAATTGACACCGTTTTTCATTAAATCGTTCATAAATGGAGCGGAGGGATTACCTGAGATTTTTTTCGACGAATGATTTTCTTCTACCACAATAACAATATGGTCAATACGTTGCGGAGATTCGATAGCATTGGGCTGCGATGCTTTAACCTTCACAGACAAGTCAGCCCGGGTTAAGGCTTGAGCCGCCATAGCATCAGAACGGACAGTAAACTTACCGGCATGAGACAACATACAGAAAGCTACCGATAGAGTGATGGCGGTTATCAGTGTTTTCATTTTCAAGAATACAACCTTCTTTCATGATGAACGGCTAACAGAGCCATGTTCATAGAGTCATGACTCAGCTTACACAGGGCACATTAAAATATCATGAGAAAAATAAATTGAAAAGATCATTATTTTTTAATGTACATAGAGTAAACTGATTTCTATATCAAGCGTTTAGAAAAAGACGCTCTTGCGCCTGGAAAGGAAAGCTATGAAAAAGATACTCCTGATTGAGGATGAGAAAAACTTGGCCCGTTTCATTGAGCTTGAACTAAAGCATGAATCTTACGAGGTGACTGTCGAGTACGAGGGGCGGAAAGGGTTGGAGTCTGCGTTAAGCGAGGAATGGGACATCATTCTGCTGGATTTAATGCTACCAGGCATCAATGGAATTGAAGTGTGCCGGCGGATTCGCAAAACAAAGCAAACCCCGATCATTATGCTAACTGCAAGAGACGGTGTGATGGACAAAGTGATGGGATTGGACAGTGGGGCCGATGATTATATTCCAAAGCCTTTTGCTATTGAAGAACTTTTGGCACGGATGCGTTCTTTGCTCCGACGCAGTGGAAGTGTTGAGGATACCAAGCAAATTACCTACAAAGAGCTGGTACTGGATAGCGAGGCGCGCATTTTGACAAAAAACCAACAGATTGTTGAATTAACGAAGCGTGAATTTGATCTGCTCTCAATATTGATGCATAACATTGGACGCGTCATGACTCGGGAGAGACTGCTGGAGCTTATATGGGGCTATGATTCGGAGGTCGAAACGAATGTTGTCGACGTGTATATTCGTTACTTGCGCAGCAAAATCGACGAGCCTGGAGAACCAAGCTTTATTCAGACATTACGCGGACTAGGATATGTGATTCGATAATGGCAACTTTAAAATCCGTATTCTCAAGGCTGCCCATCCGTTGGAAATTGGCGGTGTGGTCCTCGTTGCTGTTATGTATTTTGTTTGTGTTGTACAATAGTGTCCAATATTTTACGATTAACCAGTGGATGGTCAGTGAGGGAGAAGTGAGCATCCGCAAGAGTATGAATGAACTCCAAAGCTTTTTTCAGGAAAAACAGATGTCAGCACAGGAAATAGTGAACAGTCGGCGATTTGTTGAGGATATGAATGATCCGCATCAAATCATTCGCATTTTGAACCAGCAAGGAATCCCACTGCTCAGCGTCAGCAACGAGCTGCCTGAGGATTGGTTTTTGCCCCAAACAGTTCAAAGCACCCGGATTATGACGGCCTGGCATTTGGAGGATCAGGTCCTGATCATGCGAAGTCCGCTGCATTCAGGCCGTTTTACGGGAACGATTGAAATTATCAACAACATGGAAAATTTAGAGAAGGTGAGTGACAAAATAAAAGGTGTCATGATTGCAGGAGGTATAGGTGCTATTCTATTGAGCGCCTTGGGAGGAATTTTTCTTTCACGCCAGTTAATTCGTCCGATTCAATCCATGACGGATACGATGACAAGAATACGGAAAAAAGGGATACACGAGGAACGTGTGCAAGTATCCGATAACAATGACGAGCTGTCAAATCTGGGAAGAGTGTTTAATGGGCTGATGGACCAGTTAGAGCGTTCATTCTTACAGCAAAAACAGTTTGTCGAAGATGCCTCCCATGAATTACGCACACCCATTTCGATTATTGAAGGTCATATCTCCTTATTGAACCGTTGGGGTAAACACGACCCGGCCATATTGGACGAGTCGCTTAGTGTGTCCATTCTGGAGCTTGAACGCTTGAAAGGTATTGTAAACGATCTTCTAGAGTTGACCCGAGCCGAGTCAAGAACCTCAGACCAGGATGTGCCTGCAATAGATACTCGTCACACCGTTCAGTATACGCTCACCAATTTTGCGATGCTGCATCCTGATATGAAATTCCGTGAGGAACTGAATTCCCTCGAAAAGATACAGGTCAAGATCACGCCACAGCATTTGGAACAGCTGTTGCTGATCATGCTGGATAACGCCGTCAAATATGCAGGCTCTTCAAAAGAAATTCTTGTAACCGGCACGTTGGAACGAAACGAGGTTTGCATTCATATTACTGATTACGGAATCGGGATTCCGACAGAGGACTTGCCTTATTTGTTCGACCGATTTTATCGGGTGGATAAGGCAAGAAGCCGCGAACAGGGCGGAACAGGTCTGGGCCTGGCTATAGCCAAGCAGCTTGTCAAGCGATATAACGGTGACATCAGAGTGAGCAGTATTGAAAATATCGGGACAACCGTAACACTTGCTTTTCCAATGCCAGAGTCTAGATATGTTGGATAAATGAAAGAAGCTCCTAAACCATGGATATTGGTTTACGGAGCTTCTTTCACACTCAAGCATCGTCAGATTGTGGTTTGGTTGATTTATTCCAAATTTTATGTTCTGCTTTTTCGTACAGCTCCAGACATAAGTTTGCCAATTGCTGAGGACGTTTGAAATGCAGGAGCAGATAGCGGGTACTAACTGCACATAAGGTACCGATCAGCGCACCAACTGCAATATCCGACGGATAATGGACACCAGCCCAGATACGAGAAAAGCTGATAAGTAAAGCTGCGGCGAGCCAGAACAATCTAAACTTCTTACCATATAGCCAAAACGTGACCGCCAGCGCAAAAGCTCCAATAGCGTGGTCGCTTGGGAAAGAAGCGTTAGCCGGATGCTTGATTAGCTGAATGACGGTGTGGGTGACAAAGGGACGATCCCGGTACATGAGATGCCCGATAATAAAGCTGATCCCCATGCCCAGACATGTAGATACGACTGCGGACACGATCATTTTCCGGTTGAGTTTATTTCTTGAAAACCAGTATAGGATTAGAGCCAAGGCGAATACATATTGGAAATCTTCGGCGAAAAAACGAATGACTCCATTCAGAAAAGCAAAAGTATTCGCTTGTTCATTGATGAGGTGAAAAATTTGATAGTCCAGGTTGGATAACATGTTAGGGATTACTCCTTTTCTAATGTGATTCGAAAGTAATATGATCTTAACTTATTAATATGGGAGGACTTTTAGATGAAAATTAGAATTTCATGAGAAAACGCTTTCTTGACATGACTACATCGTTGGAACTTGTCCAGGTGTCCTTTAGGAGATATAATATACAAGGATATAATGAAGTTCGTTGTGTATATTCATACAGGAAGAGAGCGGGATATTATGGGACGTAAGTGGAATAACATTAAAGAAAAGAAGGCATCCAAGGATGCTAATACGAGTCGTATATATGCTAAATTCGGTGTGGAAATTTATGTAGCAGCCAAACAGGGTGAGCCCGATCCTGAATCTAATCGGGTGTTAAGAGTCGTATTGGAACGTGCAAAAACGTACAATGTACCGAAAGCGATCATTGACCGCGCTATTGAAAAAGCAAAAGGTGCCGGCGATGAAAACTACGTAGAGCTTCGTTATGAAGGCTTCGGGCCTAACGGTTCTATGGTTATTGTAGATGCACTGACTAATAACGTAAATCGTACAGCATCGGATGTGCGTTCTGCTTTTACTAAAAATGGTGGCAGCCTGGGTGTGAGTGGATCAGTAGCTTACATGTTTGATTCAACAGCAGTTATTGGTTTGGTAGGCAAAACGGCAGATGAAGTGCTGGAGCTGCTGATGGAGGCAGACGTAGAGGTACGTGACATCATTGAGGAAGATGAAGCCGTCATCGTATATGCAGAGCCTGACCAATTCCACGCTGTGCAAGAAGCTTTCAAGCAGGCAGGAGTGACTGAGTTTACAGTGGCCGAGCTTACCATGCTTGCCCAAAATGACATCTCACTTCCAGAGGATGCACAGGTGCAATTTGATAAATTGATTGATGCATTAGAAGATTTGGAGGATGTTCAACAGGTATACCACAATGTAGATTCCGGGGAATAGCTTCTGTTAAACAGATTATAAAAACATTGTATTTCGATACGATGTTTTTTTGTTATACAGTTTTTTCTGACTGATCAGTCTGATAAAAGTATTATTTTAGGCAAGGCGGTGAATGTGCAGTTGGGAAGAGCAAAAGAATTGATACAGAACACGTTCTCCGTAAAGCCATGACTGTATTTTGATAGTATGGCTACGAGGGAACCTCACTGACGATATTGTTGGAAGAGCTGGGCATCGCTCGTCAGAGTCTTTATGATACTTATGGAACGAAGTATGATTTGTTTCTGTCTGCGATCAAGCACTATACCCAAGAAAAAACAGAAGCCGTGCTTCGCATTCTTAGTCAACCTGGCAGTGTGAAGGAATCTATAGCTCTCCTTTTTTATGATCCACAAGGTTATCTGAGACGAGCGTGCCCACAACGCTGATGAGAGTCACCACGAGCCAGTAGATTCCGGGTATATATTTGCGTGACCTAAACTGAAATAGAAGTGTGACAAGTAAGAGAACAACCATGATCAAAGTTGTACGAGTCAACCCCCAATGCAAATTAAAGTTAAGAAAGTCGGCGGTTGTTTCTCCCACGGTAGTCGTCATAATCTTAATGATCCAAAAGAAAATGGTGATCTCCGGCACCTTGTTCAGCATTTGCAAACTAATGGATGAGTCCTCATTTTTCATTTCTAATCCTCCTTATGAACTAGGGAACCTTATTAAATGCTTGTTCCTACTGAGCAGTGTACATAAAGAACATGAACCGATAGTGAGAACTAGATGTGAAAAAACCTAAAAAATTTAAATTTAGATTAGAAAATGATGAGGAGTAGTGATGCGAATTACTATATTGTGAACAGACAATGCTAAAAAAGATATAGGCTCGGCTAAAGCCGGAGGCCTATATCTTTGTATATAAAGCAGCTATGGATAACGAATCGGTACAAATGATTAACTTGCGTTTAACTCCGGTGATTCTTTCATTTTAGAAGCATTTAGAGTAATATAGATAATTAAAGCTATAAGAATTGTAACCAGTACCAGCGAAGATCCCATAGTGCCTAAATCCAAACCTCCCTTTGCGTGTGATTTGGTAAGAAAGTCTCCAAATGTCGCTCCAAAAGGACGTGTTAATACAAATGCTATCCAGAATAGAAATACTCGTGAAAAATTTGTAAAATAAGTTAATAGTAAAATAATACCCAGCAAACTACCTATTAAAACCGCTCCTCCTACAAATCCAAGGCCGGAACTATCCGCCAAAAAATCACCTAAAGCAGTACCCAAAGTGTTCGAGAACAAGATGGCAATCCAATAAATTACTTCTACTTTCCGTGTAGTAATATTATTGACATTCAATGATCGCTCACTAAAATACCAAAATGAAAAAATGGCTAACAATATACAAATTAAAATGAATGATCCGGTTGCATAACCCAACCCTAGGCTACGATCCATGTAGTCTGACATGGTTGTACCAGCAGTGCTCGTTGTAAGAATAACAGTCCAATAAAGAAATGGATGATACTTCTTGGAAAGAAGTTGGAAAATAAGACTAATTAAAAAAATACTAAACAAAATCATGGAACTAATGGCATAGCCTACATTAAGAGTTTGTGACAATAAATCACCTGCGGTTTCACCCAGCGTAGTAGCGCAAATCTTCATAATCCAAAAAATGGCCGTAACTTGTGCGATTTTTTGCATCTTTATTTCTCACTCCCCGAATTTTACAGCATTTTATTTTTATAAAATGCCATTTGCGTAACTATATCCGGAGATCATTAAATTCGCATTAGAAAGCAGTAAGAAATGAATGAGGATATGTTTTTTTCTGAGTGCATGCACAAGACGCACGTTCACCGGCTTCTTCAGGGGTTACCCCTTCGGATAAAAAGAATACCCCGGATATTTGACGACAGGCCATTTATCCTTGCGCAATTGAGAGGTCACATCGGTGCCAACATGTAAATTGCTCTGAATCAGTTCTGTTGGCGTAAGAGCCATCCATTGATTCAAGGAAACATCTGTAAAACGGTCACTTTTAAACATTTCAAGAAACCAAAGTGTGCTGGAGCCTGTATTTTGAATGTAATGACCGTAAGCAAAAGGCACATATCCAACATCCCCGGCTCTGAAATCAAACGTACGGGCTGCACCATTACCGCCAAAGACAGTCATCCTTCCTTGCCCGGCAAGATAGTATTGCCATTCGTCATTATTAGGGTGCCAGTGCATTTCCCGCATAGCTCCTGGCTCAATCTCAACAAGAGCAGCGGCGATGGTTTTGGATATTGGAAAATTGGAGGAATCGACGATTCGTACGCTTCCCCCTGGTGTTTTAATCGGGGGCTGAGCTAGTAATTTATACTTAAAGGATTGAGGTGCCGCACCATAGGGAGAGGAAACCGCTTGGCTTTGAAGAGAACCGGGAACGGCATCCTGATAGATGTATACTTGATCTTGAGGAATCGACGCAAAATCAGCTTCTGGAACACCAAAATTGGCAGACAGTACATCTTTGGGGGTATGTGCGAACCAATCGGAGATGGATAGGGTGTTTAAATCCGAGAAGCTGCCATCATCAAAGACCAGCAAAAATTCGCAGCCGTCCTCTAGACCCTGTATAGAGTGGGGAATGCCGGGTGGGAAATACCAGAGATCGCCTGGGCCCACATCAGCAATAAAATTACGTCCGTCCTGGTCGACTGCTGTAATACGGGCACTTCCCAGCAGCATATAGGACCATTCTGCTTGCTGATGCCAGTGAAGCTCACGGACACCTCCAGGCGTCAAACTCATATTTATCCCGGCTAGGGTTGTCGCAATCGGTAATTCCCTGACAGTTATTTCTCTGGACCAACCACCATAATTAAGCTGCATATGGGCGTCTGAAAAAGAAAATCTCATGTTCGGAATGAGTCCATTATCCGTTATGGGTGGAACCAGCATATCGGGATTTTGCAAATCCCTCATCACATCACGGGGGCCCTTGTCGATGCCTCCAGCCCCATCGCTTCTGATGGGCTGTGGGACTCCGCTATTTTTCAAGCCATCATTATGCATGATTTGATCTTCCTCTCCAGGTTGAAGCTAAGGATAAGAGAAAATACGCATAAAGATTTTATGACCGTATGGTGAGTTTTATGCTGTATGCGTCAGATCTGCAAACTGTGCCTGAGTAATTTGAGCCAAATTCTGCGGATTCAACTCCAGTTGGGTTCCAATTTTCCCGGCGCTTACAACAATGGTTTCCAATTCAAGTGCGGGCTGGTCGATAAAAGTAGGATAGAGCTTTTTCATTCCGATCGGCGAGCAGCCGCCGCGAATATATCCTGTATGCTTTTGCAGGTCTTTAACAGGAAGCATTTCGATTTTTTTCTCTCCCGCGGACTTGGCAGCCTTTTTAAGATCAAGCTCTTTATGTACAGGAATTACAAAAACAAACAAATTTTGTTTGCTGTGTGCAACCAACGTTTTAAAAACCGCTTCCGGCGCTCTTTTGATCTTTTCGGCTACGTTCATACCGTCTATTTTGCCATCTTGATGATCATAGCTCAAAATATTGTAGCTTATATGCTGCCCGTCCAATATGCGCATAGCGTTTGTTTTGCTGGTACTCATCTTATTTCTTCCTTTCCTAACTCGTGCGAGGTAATCGTTGCAACTAGAGTCGTTCCAAGGCATCCACGTAGTCTTTTGCTTCTTTTAAAGAGAGATCCCTGGCTGTTCTCAAAGTTGACACCAGAATTCCCCCTATTTCACTTGATTTCTTCAGAAATGGCACACTGAACATCAGTTACTTCTGAATAGTATAGCAAATGATTTAAAGGACTAGGGAGATGCACATCTCTATATGTGTCAAATAAGACTGCAAATTGACTTTTTGTAAACCAAAAGCTATATTACAGCTTATTATAACCGTTTTAATAAAACCTTGAAAAGGAGTGTATTACAATCCAGCCAGTCTCCAATAATACCATTCGGGTCAAACAAATAAATGTAGAGTTAGTCAAAAACACACTAAAATCCAAGGAATATGCGACCAAATCGTCCATAGCCAGCATTACAGGACTTAGTGTGGCAACCTGCGGGAATATTTTGAAAGAGCTGCTTCAAACGGGAGAAGTATTAGAGATGGAATTGGAAGAATCCAACGGTGGACGTCCGGCAAGACGGTACAAATATAACGCCGATTATTCCTATATCATCTGTTTAAACGTAAAAACGGAAGGCGGAGTGCTTTCTCTTACTTACGCTGTTGCCAATTTACTGGGTGAGATCATTGCAGAAAAGACCTCAATTGTGCCTCAGATTGATTACGAGGTAATAGAAACCCAAATTGGAGAACTGATTCATAACTATGGAAATGTCAAAGCCATTGGTATTGGCGTTCCAGGGGTTGTCCATCAAGGGGTGATTGATGTTTGTGATATTGACCTGCTCATCGGAGTCCCGGTAGGGCCGCGTCTTCAAGACAAATATGGGTTGGAAGTTACCGTGGAAAATGATATGAATCTGACAGTTTACGGGTTTTATAACATGCAAAATTATGATGAGGATAAAACCTTCGCCATTGTTAACTTTCCCAAGGACCATTTTCCGGGAGCAGGTTTTATTGTTGACGGACATTTGTTAAAGGGAAATACCAAATTTGCCGGGGAAGTTTCATTTTTACCTTTTGATGTGACGAGAGAAGAACAGCTTAAACAGCTTAATAGCACTCAAGGGTTTGTTCCACTGGCAGTCAAAACGATAACTTCCATTATTGCGATTATTGATCCTGTATCTATCGCTTTGACCGGAGAGCTATCCAAGCCGGCTTTGCTGGACGATATTTATAACGGCTGTTTAAAGGACATCCCCAAAGAACATATGCCAGAGATTTTTGTGAAAAACGATACCTATGAAGAGTACATGAACGGGTTGATTTCGGTTACCCTCGAAAGTCTGACATACCATTTGCAATTAGTGGAAAAAAGAAAATAGAGAAGTGAAATTTTGGAGATCATACCATTATAGGCTCTGAAAGTGTAGTGTTCACATGTACTGTGATAATCACCGCCGCTGAAAAAAAATACTTGACATGAAACGCGTTACAAATCTTAAGATTCAATTGGAAGTACTTTATAACACATCAGCATAGAGGTAACGTATTTCTATCCTAGTTCATGAAAAAACATCAGCAAAGGCGGAGAAAATATGAGTACACAGTTTCCAAAAGATTTCCTGTGGGGCGGAGCAGTTGCTGCGAATCAGCTCGAAGGCGCTTATCAAGAGGATGGAAAAGGCTGGTCCATTCAGGATGTAACTCCTCGCGGTGGTTGGGGACCGATTACGGATGTGCCAACAGAAGATAACATGAAGCTGATTGGTATTGATTTTTATCATAATTATAAGGAAGATATCAAGCTTTTTGCCGAAATGGGCTTTAAAGTGTTCCGTACGTCCATCGCTTGGTCGCGTATTTTCCCTAAAGGGGATGAACTGGAGCCTAACGAAAAGGGCTTGCAATTTTATGATGATTTGTTTGACGAACTTCATAAATACGGGATTGAACCTCTCGTTACATTGTCTCACTATGAAACACCTTTACATCTGTCCAGAGAATATGACGGTTGGGTAAACCGCAAGCTGGTTGATTTTTATGAGCGCTATGCTACAACTGTATTTAAACGCTACAAAAATAAAGTAAAATACTGGTTGACCTTTAATGAAATTAACTCCATTCTTGAAGCACCATTCATGAGTGGCGGGATTAGCACACCAAAAGATCAGCTAAGTGAGCAAGATCTTTATCAAGCCATTCACCATGAGCTTGTGGCGAGTGCAAGAGCGGTAAAAATCGGTCATCAAATCAACCCTGATTTCAAAATCGGTTGTATGGTGCTGAGCATGCCTACGTATCCGCTGACACCTAGTCCAGACGATGTGATCGCTGCAATGGAGTTTGATCACAGAAACATGGCCTTCGCGGATATTCATGCAAGAGGTCAATACCCAGGCTACATGAAACGTTTCTTTAAAGAAAAAGGAATCACGATTCATTTTGAACCAGATGACGCTGAAAATTTGAAGCATACCGTTGATTTTATCTCGTTCAGCTATTACATGAGCACTTGTGAAACAGCAGACGAGGCCAAGAAAACGAAAGGTGAAGGTAACATCCTCGGTGGTGTTAGCAACCCGCATCTTGAGGCTAGTGAGTGGGGCTGGCAAATTGATCCGCAGGGTCTGCGTTATGTACTGAATACGTTCTACGATCGCTTCCAAAAACCACTATTCATCGTTGAAAATGGTTTGGGCGCCGTTGACGAGCTTATCACCAATGAAAAAGGCGAGAAAACCGTTGAAGATGACTACCGCATCAATTACCTGAATGATCATTTGGTTCAAGTTGGAGAAGCGATTGAGGACGGAGTAGAAGTTATGGGCTACACGTCTTGGGGCTGTATCGACCTTGTCAGCGCATCGACTGCTCAGCTTAAAAAGCGTTATGGTTACATTTATGTAGACCGTCATGATGATGGCAGCGGTACACTGGAAAGATATCGCAAAAAATCGTTCCACTGGTACAAAGAGGTTATTGCCACGAACGGCAAAAGCCTTAAACGTTAATTTATAAATAAACTAGTGATTAAGTTTTAAACATACAACGAAGGTTATACGTAGCGACCGCTTCTGCTCTTTTACGGGAAGCGGTCGCTAATTTTTTAGGGCATTAGCAACCGAATTGTCAAGCTAAGTGCGACAGAGCTTTCATGAATGATTCGTAAGCGACATTTTATTGATAATTGGTGATAAATAGATTGGACAAAAGTAAATTACTGATATATATTAGGACTTATTAAAACATTAATAATAACTATATAGGCCACGAGAAGTAGACCATGAATTTCGCAGAAAGCTACTGAAAAGCATTGAAAAGTTGAGCCCAGTATAAATGAAGTTTTATGATGAGGGCCACAGAAGGAGGAAAATAGTGAAGATTGAGCATGTAGCGATCTGGGTCAGAGATTTGGAGAAAATGAAGAGCTTTTACGAGCAATACTTTGACGGGAAATCTAACGATAAGTATTATAATGCGACAAAAGGATTTGAGTCCTATTTTATCACCTTTAAGGATGGAGCAAGGTTAGAGGTTATGCGTCAAACAGGAGTAGATCATTCGCCACAGATCAATACTACAGGCTGGGCTCATGTGGCATTTTCCGTTGGAAGTAAAGAACTGGTGAATGAAAAGACAGAGCAGCTCATGCATGCAGGATATGAAGTAGTGGGTCAGCCAAGATTAACAGGTGACGGTTATTATGAAAGCGTAATTAAAGATCCAGAGGGTAATTTGATAGAAATTTCAATGTAATATCTAATATAAACGGAGTAAGGACAGGCTCCTGTACAATGCTATTATGATAAAGAGTTATTGAGGAGCGTTTATACGCCAAAGGTCTCTGCCATGAATATAATCATCTCCATCCTAGAAATAAGATGATAAGCACAAGTATAGAAGGAATTAATAATAAACTACAGCTCATTCGGAGCTGTAGTTTTGTGTCTTAAAAGAATATTACCCAACGGAAGAAACATTTTTGCACAGATTTGTTCAGGGAATAATGTAATAATGGGCTTAAGAGGGATATTTTCTAACTATACAGCAAATTACAACAGCCTATTCAGAAAGGAAAGAACAATCATGAAATTGATGTGTATATCAGATATTCACGGCTCGCTGCACTGGTTGCAATTGGCGCTGGAAAAATTCAGGGAGGAGAAAGCTGACCGTCTTGTCCTGCTCGGAGACTATATGTACCATGGGCCGCGCAATCAGCTGCCCGAAGGATATAACCCAGCAGAAGTGGCTGCTTTGCTGAATCAGTACAAGCCGCATATTGCGGTGTCTGTCCGCGGGAATTGCGATGCAGAAGTGGATCAAATGCTGCTTGAATTTCCGATGATGGGCGATTATGCCTTGTTATACCATGAAGGGCGGCGCATCTATGTCACCCATGGACATGGCTTCAGTATCGGGAACTTACCTCCACTGGAAGCGGGGGATGTATTCATTCAGGGACATACCCATATTCCAGTAGCGGATGTAGAAAAAGGCGTATTTATTCTAAATCCGGGCTCTATCTCGTTGCCAAAGGAAAACTATCCGCCATCTTATGCTGTACTGGAAGAAGCACAGTTTACAGTAAAGGATTTTGAAGGAAATACGGTGAAAGCCATCACATTTTCAAAGTAATTACTCCCATATGAATGTAAAACGTTCAAAACTTTTTGCCTCTGATTGAGAGAAAGATCATATTATTGTATGATAGGAGCGGAGTCTGTCCGTCTTGTTTATTAGACATCGTTGTTCAGCTATAGATAAGGCTCCATATTATGAAAAAGAAAGAGAGCTTCAATCCATGCAAATTAAGGATTCACATTATAAGATGCCGCCTGAATGGGCGCCACATGAACGTACGTATATTTCCTGGCCAGTACAGTCTTCTATGGTTTACCCGGATATGCATGTCGATGTATGCACGGGCTACGCCGGAATAGTACGCGCTATGGCAGAATTTGAACCGGTTACTGTGGTCGTAAATCCGGCTGATCTGCAGAGCGTTCAGGCGCTTGAACTCGGGGAAAGGGTGGAGCTGCTGCCGATTGAGCACAGTGATGCATGGCTGCGCGATAACGGTCCTACCTTTCTCACGAACGAGCATGGTCAGCTGGCAGGTGTGAACTGGAAGTTTAACGCCTGGGGCGGCAAATACGCTCCTTGGGACCTGGATGATCAGGTTGCACCGCAAATTTTGGACAAGCTTGGCATTCCGCGGTTTGATGCACCGCTTGTGATGGAAGGCGGCTCCTTGCACGTAGACGGCGAAGGCACACTTATTACAACAGAAGAGTGCTTGTTAAATCCGAACCGTAATCCGGAGCTAAGCAGAGAAGACATTGAACGGTACGTATGCGAGTATACAGGTGCCGAGAAAATCATCTGGCTGAAACGCGGACTGAGTGGCGACGAAACAGATGGTCATGTGGACAATATTGCTTGCTTCGCTGCTCCAGGCAAGGTTATTATGCAAGTATGCGATGATCCTGAGGATGAAAATTACGAAATTACACAAGAAAATCTGCGCATTCTGGAGCAAGCAACAGATGCCAAGGGTCGCAAGCTGGAAGTAATTCGGATCGGTCAGCCGCCACGAGTGGATTATGAAGATAGCCGATTGACACTGAGCTATATTAACTTCTACTTTGTGAACGGTGGTATTATTTTGCCGGTGTTTGGCGGCACTGCCGTTGAGAGCGATCTTGCAGCCCAGCAGGTGTTGGCAAAGGTTTTTCCAGATCGCAAGATTCGCACCGTAGATGGTATGGCAGTTATCCGTGAAGGTGGAAACGTACACTGCACAACTCAGCAGATGCCTGCTGTAAAACGTTAAGCAATACAACATCAAAGAGGAGGACTAAAGTGAGAAAAGTAAAAGTAGCAGCAACCCAAATGAGCTGCTCTACCAATATCGAAGAAAATATAAGCAAAGCCGAAAAGCTCGTACGTGAAGCGGCGGCGCAAGGCGCGCAAATTATTTTGCTGCAGGAATTGTTCGAGACTCCGTATTTCTGCCAGAAGGAAAAGTCTGATTATTATGTATATGCAACCGAGTTGGAGCACAATAAGGCGATTAACCATTTCAAAAAGATCGCCAAGGAATTACAGGTGGTGCTGCCAATCAGTTTTTATGAGAAGAAAAACTACGCGCGCTACAACAGCCTGGCTGTAATTGATGCGGACGGTGAAGTGTTGGGTAAATACCGCAAAAGCCATATCCCGGACGGTCCGGGGTACGAGGAAAAATTTTATTTTAATCCGGGCGATACCGGTTTTAAAGTCTGGAATACACGTTATGCCAAAATTGGAGTCGGCGTGTGCTGGGATCAATGGTATCCTGAGGCAGCTCGTTGTATGGCGCTGATGGGCGCAGAAATTTTGTTCTATCCGACAGCGATTGGTTCAGAGCCGCAGGACTCTTCCATTGACTCCAAGGATCACTGGCAGACCTGCATGCTGGGTCATGCTGCTTCCAATCTGATTCCCGTCATTGCCTCCAATCGTATTGGAACTGAAACAGATGAGGATTCGAGTATCAACTTCTACGGCTCGTCCTTTATTGCCGGGCCTCAAGGTAACAAGATTGCTGAGGCTGGCCGCACCGATGAGGAAGTGCTCACTGCCGAATTTGATTTGGATGAGCTGGAAGTGGGACGGATTGAATGGGGCATTTTCCGCGATCGTCGCCCAGAGCTATACAAAATGATTGCGACCTATGATGGTGAATTGAAATTGTAGTGGAATAAAAATAGAAGTATAATCTTTGTCTGCATAATAAGGAACATTCCTCACAGGTTTGTTCCTTTTTTATGTCTGACTTCATTGGACCTATAGATTAAAACTATGACTTAGTACATAAAATAGCGTTAGAATTTATGCATTGTAGGATAAAAAATCAAGCCATAAGGAATGATCGTGCTCAGCAAAACCTCGAGACAGCATTGTCTTTTCAACCTTTTTTATTGGGTGCACGCTATCATTGAAAGTATTGATTTTCTTGCGAAATTAAAGGTAAGCTATGGAGGAATAGGGGGAACAGTGGGAGGTGTCATGTGAATCAAATCTTTAGTGACATTCCGGGCTCCAGGACGTGGAGCCATGTGGAAGAGATTCATAAAGGCTGGTCAAACGATAAGAAATATTATGTTCAAACCAATGACGACAGAGAATTGCTGCTGAAAATATCAGACATAACCCAATTTGAAAGAAAACAACATGAGTTTGAAGCCGTAAAAAAGCTGGATCATTTGGAGGGAATTTTAATGTCCCGGCCGCTTGGTTTTGGGATTTGCAACAACGAACAGTCTGTATACTCTTTATTCACCTGGATTGAGGGAGAAAATGCAGAGAAGATTATTCCCACCTTAAACGCTAACGACCAGTACCAATTCGGGTTTCGAGCAGGAGAAATACTAAGAAAAATGCACGAAAACCCGGCGAAGCAAGACCAAGAGCCATGGGCCGAATATTATAACGCCAAAATCAGCAGATACATTAGCAACTATAAGGGAAGCGGCATTCCTTTTAAGGGAGCAGATCAAACCATTCGCTTTATTGAGCAGCATCGCCATCTATTAGAACATCGTCCTCAAACGTTTCAGCACGGTGATTATCATGTAGGCAATATGGTAGTTACGCAATCCGATGAACTGGGGATCATTGATTTTAATAGATTGGATTATGGAGACCCTTGGGAGGAATTCAATCGTATTACCTGGTGTGCGGCATTAAGCCCTTCATTCGCGTCGGGTCGTATCAACGGTTACTTTAACAACGATGTACCTGATTTATTTTTTAAATTAATGGCTTTGTATATTGCAAGCAACCAAATTTCATCCATCCACTGGGCAATTTCGTTTGGACAAAAAGAGGTTGACGATATGGTTCAGCGGGCTGAAGAGGTACTGAATGCATATGATGATTTTCAAACCTATATCCCCAAATGGTATTTGCCGAGTTACCGCGATTAAAAAAAAAGCAAAAGTTCCCTTTTAAAAAATGAAGACCGCCGCTCCAAAGAGTGACGGTCTATTTATACATGTTACATTATTGCTTCTTGATCTTGTACGTAAATTCCCAAACAGCTTGATTACCTGAATAACGTCCACGGTTTTCAGTAACCGTGACCTTTAATTTAATGGTAGAACCTTTGGCAGAGATCGTGGAGACCTTTACATTTTTGCTGGCTTCGCCTTCGTCAGGAACCTTGTCCTGTTCCTCAGCATACGCATACAGCTTGATGCTGCCACCTGATTTGACCTTCACCTTTACGCTGTTATCTTCACTAATGGATTTGCCAGCCACCTGAGCAGCAATTGCCCAATCGTTGCCAACATGATCATTGGATAGCGGGGTTGCCTGCTGAAACGTTACGACATAGGTTGATGTTGCCGATGCTGCGAGCGCATACGTTCCGTTGAATAACAGGGATACCACGACGAATAGAATAGCCGATGCTTTCGTCCACGTTCTATACATTCTCATTCTCCTGTCTCCTTCAGTTTGAGATATCGAAGGGAAAACCCCCTCTAATCTTTTTATCGTATGCTACACAAACAATTGTTAATGGTTGGTAAAAAATGAATTTTACTTCTTATTGCATCACTTATGATGTAATGATATTTGCTAGTTATACATGCAGAGCTGCTTGAACAAACCTCGATTTATGATGACCTAAGTCCCTATGTGCAGGTTGGTAAACAGGGTTATACGCTTCAGATGTGTAAAAGAGGCGTACAAATGCTCAATAAGCTTACGACAGATGTAGAGGATGTGATGTATTGTATCATCGAAGATACCATTCACATCATTGCTCATCTGAACCTGCTTCGCAAATATAAAGTGGATCATACAACTCCCCCTTATTTTCTTTACTTGTTGTCGAAAGCCAGTTAAATGCACGATGAATGAAAAGACGCTAACCCATGCCCATGCAAAATAAGACAGGGTTAACGTCTTTTTTAGTGTTCATCGCGTAGTGCTTCACTGTCATAGCTCAATTGCCATTCAATTCCGAACTTATCTTTCAGGTTACCATAGCATTTGCTCCAGAATGTTTCCTGAAGCTCCATGTTTACGGTCCCACCTTCTTTTAACTTATGAAAGTACGATCGAATTCTCTCTTCGTCCTTATTAACGATGGCGAGGCTGATGTTATTTCCCGCAATAAAAGGCATGCCAGGAAAAACATCTGAAAACATCACATTACTTCCATCAATATGAAGTCGCGTGTGCATGACCAAATTTTTAGCTTCTTCCGGTAGAGGATACTCGGGGTTGGGCGGTGCTTCACCGAACGTCATGATTTGTGGTTTCTCAGTCCCAAAAACCTCTGCATAAAACTCCGCTGCTTCACGACAGTTTCCATTAAAGTTAAGATAAACATCAACAGACATGTGTTTCACTCCTTCAAGGATCATCATTTTTCCATACTATACGACCTTATTTCATTATTTACCTGCAAACAAACAAAAATACAATATGATCCGTTTTGCGAAAGTATTTGCGGCTTAACATGTTCAATTTTTAAAACAAATGGGCATTATGATCAAAGTAATGGTATGATAGCTTAGTTAAATCTGAACGACAAGTAATGGAGTGATCATATGGGTGGAAAAAGCAAGGGCGGCGGGACCGGCAGAGGTACAGGTAGTAAGGGTTGGACACGCTGGAATAAAACAGCGAAGCCAGTAAGGACAAAAAGCGCTTCTACAAGCGCACCGGGAAGCAAAGCGGCAAGTGGCACAAAAGGCGGTACTGCTAGACCAACAAGGAATAAAAGCGGCGGCAACAGTAGCAAATAAGCCGGGAAAGTATAAGTTGTCGTAAACGGCGAACATCTGATTAAGCAAGAACAATCAGGTGTTTTTTTAATTAATTACTATCAGAAGCAGGTGGATCATGAGAATTAACAAGTACATCAGCGAGACAGGATTCTGCTCACGTCGGGAAACGAACAGGCTGATTGCAGCAGGACGAATTACAATTAATGGCAGCGTATGTGAAGCGGGTGCGGAAGTAGAGCCACAGGATATCGTGTTAATTGATGGGGAAGCTATTCCAGTTAACCGTAGTGAACCTGTATATTTGGCGCTAAATAAGCCTATCGGCGTTGTATGTACGGCAGCGGAACAAGTGGAGGGCAATATTATTCGTTATGTCAATTATCCTTCACGTGTTTTTGCCATTGGCAGGCTGGATAAAGCGTCAGAGGGACTCATTCTATTAACCAACGATGGCAGTATTGTCAATCAAATGATGCGTTCCGAGTATGGTCATGAGAAGGAATATGTAGTGACTGTAGACAAACCTGTTACAAACGAGTTTACGCAGGCCATGTCTCGTGGCGTTGAAATATTGAACGTCTTTACCAAACCGTGCAAGGTTGATCGTACAAGTGAATACGAGTTCCGCATTATTTTGACGCAGGGTCTGAACTTGCAAATTCGCAGAATGTGCAAGGCCTTGGGGTATAGAGTGCTAAAACTGGAACGTATTCGAATTATGAATATTACCTTAGATCATCTGGAACGTGGGCAATGGAGACATCTTGAGAGGGAGGAACTGGAGTTACTTTTTGCTAAATTGCAATAATGAGTACAACAAAAGTTTATTTGAGGACAGTATGTTCATACAGCCAACGCACTTTAGTGATACTTTTTACGTAATTTCAACGAGCCGCCTACCTTACCCACCAGCCATAGCACAAAAGGAAACACAATACCGAAAATCATGGCGTAAAAAGGCCATACTGAAAAAACTTGATTAAAAATTGCATGTTTGGCCAAATAAAAAAAGACTGTCTTTCTCAACTTTTTTGGATCAGGGATGTACTGTGCAAAAAAAGATACAGAATTGCCTCAAGGTAGGGAAAGGCAAACAAATTGAACGAAGCGAGAAGGTCAATGACATCTTCAATAGTGGAGGATTCGGGCTAAGTAATTTTTGAACAGCTGCGAACAACAAGAAACTGACGATGCAACTCTTGGATAAGGGATATTCTGATATAGCAAACAGCATGAAAGAAACCAATTGTGTGTCTATTCTCTTTTTTTGAAAGCTTTGTATGATAAGGACAAATTCGTTATCAGAGATAGTACCAGCGAAGCTGAGACCACCCGTAAAGTAGATGTAATTACATAGGGGTACTTTTATTTGTTGAAAACATCGGTTTAACTACGAAAACACTAAAATCCATATCTGGGGCCTAGTTAGGGCCAGCCGAAGTTGCTACGAAGGATTCAATACATGGAATAATATACTATATGCCATTTATCTTCAGATGTAATATTTCATGAGAATACGCTAAAAGGAGTTTTCCTCATGAATTCAACGCCAATTGTGTATGACTATAGAGTTGAACAAAAAATACTAAGTCTTTCTAATGCTGTCTTAAGCGAAATAGATGAGACTTTGCGTAGCGAATTACTTTTATCCTTGGCGGATAGCCTTTTTTAAACCAATCTTTCTACAGACAATTAAGAAAGAGAAGGTTCAAATTCGAACAGCGAAGGATATGATTCATACCAACTTAGAACATGTACTTAACTTGACGAGATATGTAAAGAGCTAAATTTATCGAAATTTCAGTTTATCCGTGTATTCAATGCTCATACCGGAATTTCACCATACCAATATTTTCTTAACTGCAAGATCGAACGTGCAAAGCAGTTAATAGAAAAAAATAGAGATACTTACTCAGCAGTAGCTGAATGTGGTTTTGTTGATTTAACCCATTTAAATAAACACTTTAAAAGTGTATATGGGACAACCGCATTTGAATATATGTCACATTTAAATTGAGGAGGAGGGATTGGATGTGGATGCCCAGGTTCTCGTATATCATGATATTTTAGGCTATGGTGTTGAACGGCTCCCTAAGTTTGTGAAACAATACCATTCGCTGAATCCGTTTATATTGGAGTCCATTCAAGCTTATACTGCTGATGTGAAGAAAAACATACATTTACGATGAAGGAAGAGGAACTGAAGGTACTTTATGGAGTTAAGTGACTGCGAATCCATCACTATTGTGTTCATTTCTAAATTATTTTTCGATTATACTGTAAACACAGACTAATATTCTGCGTTTTTTTGTTTTATATATCATTGAGGGGAGGAATTTTATATGAACGAACAACTCATAAAAAGCGATGGAATAGAAATTTGTACTGACAGTTTCGGAAAGCGAGTTAACCCGGCAATATTACTGATTATGGGGGCTCAATCCTCACTGGTCTGGTGGGAGGAAGAATTCTGCCAGCGTTTAGCTGAGACAGGTCGCTTTGTCATTCGCTATGATAACCGAGATGTTGGACGTTCTACAACCTATGAACCTAGTCAACCGGCCTATACTTTCGAAGACATGGCAGATGATGCTATTCGAGTGTTGGATGCTTGTAAGATTGAGCAAGCGCATATCGTAGGGATGTCCATGGGTGGAATGCTGACTCAAATGATAGCTCTGCGACATCCAGAAAGAGTTCTAACCATTACCCTTTTAGCAACGTCCAATTTTGCTTCAGATCTTCCACCGATGGAGGAAAAGGTTATGGACTATTTCTCGAATATGGGGGCAATAGATTGGACGAACGAACAATCGGTCGTCGATTTTGTGATAGGTAGATCAAGAATTTTAGTAGGTTCAAAACACCCTTTCGATGAGAATAAAGTTTATAAATTAGCAAAAGAAGAATGGAAAAGAAGCAACAATATAGCCAGCATGAACAATCACGCAATGCTGTCAGGTGGAGAATCCTATCTGGCTAGGACAGGGGAAATAAACGTCCCTGCTCTGGTGATTCACGGTACTGAAGATCCGATTATCCCTTATGAACACGGAATAAATCTTGCTAACGAAATTCCAGGTGCAGTTTTACTGACATTGGAAGGTGCCGGGCATGAGCTTCACTATGACGACTGGGATTTAATAATCGATTCTATCTCAAAACACACTTCGATGCCAAATTAGTTTAATCCGCCGAACAATTAGATCAGGTAAATTAGAGTAGAAAATGCAACTATGAAAGTTGTCATCATGAATGTAGAGCTCTATCCTACGGGATAGGGCTTTTTAATGATTAGTAGTGAAATATTCGCTAAAAACTACTAATGACATTATATTAGGATATTCTTTTTTAGGAAACAGAATGCATCTACATATCTGAAAATTACACAAATTCTTTATCAGAACAGAAGGGAGAAGATGAATATATGAGTATCTTGGAGGATTTATATTATGGAAAATGGTACCCAAGCGAACGAACCAAACCTAAAAACCCTGAGCTTGAGCTAGTCCATCAGAAAATATCCGCTTCTATGGAAACTCTAAAAGCAAGATTGTCGGAACAAGATTATAAATTAGTTGAAGAACTATCCGATTTACATGATGTTTTAATTTCTATATTATCCGCCTCAGATTATATTTCTGGGTACAAAGCAGGGGCGTTGACGATAATGGAAATCATTGATGTTAAAATCATTTGAGGAAGCACCGTGGAATGACATATAAGTCTGTGGTCTTAGGTGTAAAACAATGTAATTCAAGTAACAAATTAGTAATAAAGATGGTTTTCCATAAATTTGACTAATGCTATTATGTCTTAATGAACTCAACCGAGGTAAATTATGACAACCATTAAAGTGACACCTGAACAACTTATAACTGTCTCTAAGAAATTTGAGCTTGCGCAGCAAACGGTGATGCAGATGAATAGTCAATTATTGCAGCAAATTTCGTTTATGGAACGATTCTGGGAGGGTATAATAAAAGAGTAATTTTATTACAGATTCCAAACATCTCAGAAGAATATGAATGACTTTGTTACACTTACAGATTCTATTGCAAAAGAATTGCGCCATCATGCGGATAAGTTTAAATTAACTGATTTATTGGAAACAGGTAATATTGACGCTAGTTGTTTACCACCTCCACCTAATTCATGTGCTATTCCTGCTCCAGATACACGAAATGCGTTCCAGAAATCGGCGGATAGCTTAGCAGAGCTTGGTCAGGATTTTGTATCAGCTAATTCAGAACGATATGAGAAAAAATTTGATTCATTCTGGAGCTTCATGGATTATATGACGTACGGTATTCCCAAAGGAATGTATCAAGGATACATGGAACGAGCAGCCAAACAAAACGATTCATGGAATGACATGCTCAATTTCGGTACATTTGGAGTAACGGGCATGATTCAGGGTGCATTCAATCCTACCAATGCGTGGTCAAAGGAACACTGGGCTAATATGATCGGTACAGCAGGATTGATGATAGGTTCTACATCGACCAAAGCGCTAATTAAGCCCAAAAATATTTTGGAGGGATCCGTTAAGTATGAAGGTGCTAAAAGTATTAACAATATCTTGAAAGAAGGTGAACAGCACCCTGCTCCTGGAAGGGGATTTTATAGGGATATTGATGATAAATTTAGAAAAAATCCCGATGATCCTTTAAAAGAAGTTATTGGACCCGGAAGAGAGTCACATCCACAAGAATGGAATAAAATTATTGACGAATTACATTCAGAGGGAGTAGAAGTTATTTATAAAGGCAACACAATGGCTTATTCTCCTAGCAAAAGTGGGCCTGGCCAACTAATAATAGATGAAGACGCTTCTATAGGAGCGTTAATTCATGAGTATACACATTACCTGGACGATTCAAAGCAAGGATTCCCCGGAATGAGTTACCATTTTCAAACGATAAATCGTGTGAAGATGGAATTAAATGCATATATGAGAGAAATAAAAATTGCTGAAGATTTGGGACGTAATGATATTGCAAATATGTTATTTGAAAATTATATTCAAGAAAGAAAATTACTAACAAGTCATTTAAAATAATTCAGGAGGAAAAAATGAATATAGTAAAAAAAATAGAAGAAGGAAAATGTTCAATAAATGAGTTAGAAAATTTGCTAGAAGAAAAGAACCCCATAGTTTTATATCATGCAATGACACATATCGGAAAAGAAGGTATTCGAGCAGAGGAAATATTAAAAAAGTTAAATGGATTATCTTTAAAAAGGGAACCTCAAGATAAGCTTTTAGGCAATTATAAGGTGGGAGACTTAGCAATTGCTACTATGATAAAACTTGGAGAAAATGAAGAAGAAATATCTGGTTTTAAAATTTTAGATGAATTTGAAAAAAAGATGCTATGCCGTCTACTTGAAGAGGTCGATTGGTAAGTCTCCTGTTCATCTGGATAAATGTACTCAGTCAAAACTTATTTCACCTCGAACGATGAGGAGAAATAAGTTTTTTATATCTAAATGGAGAAAAAACAAATGAACAGGATGCTTAATCAGGCTGTAGTGCATTTGTCTCAATTTATTTTGAGAGTTTGTTTAAGGTCAGAATTGCTGGATACGTCTCTCTAGAGGATAACCATAATAAGTAACAGATTATTACGGCATATTGAGTGGAACGCTAGGTGTATCTTTCTGCGATAAATGTTTGATTATGAGCTAATTGCTGGCGAGAGTGGAGGACCTAATGATATTTAACTTGTACTCTCAAATGGTTGCCAAGGCAAAAGATACATGAGCGGAATGACCGTTCATAACGATTAGGGAACCCAGTACTAAAATAGAAATTGTTTATTAAATATTTGAAATTTCTATTCTACATTATAGTCACCATGTTGACTATGATGTAGAATGTTGTTATTATATGCATAGTCAGTATGGTGACAATAAAAAGAAAGGATATATTTATGGAATATTCTAAAGCTATTAGAGAGTTACATCTAATGCAGCAAACTTACACTACTTTTTTTTCCGTTACTAATAAATTGCAAATACAAGGCGATAACTATTTTGAGAAATTAACATCACGACAGTACATGATCATGCTGGCAATAGCTCATTTGCCAGAGGAGGAAACAACACTTGTTAATATTGCAAGAAAGTTAGAAACAAGCAAACAAAGTGCACAAAAGCTTATAGTCAATTTAGAGAATAAAGGATACCTGATTACGACACCGAGCAAACGGGACAAACGTGCCATTAACGTAGAAATCACGGAATTAGGGAAAAGAGTCATGCTGGAATGTGGTGAGAAAGCAATATGCCTAATGGCAGATATTTTTAATGAATTCACAACTGAAGAATTGGAAGTGTTATGGAGTTTATTGAAAAGAATATATGGTACCAACAACGAAGAGTACGTTGGTTTTGAGGAAGATGTAAATTATAAATTTGAAGACTTAGAAGGGTTTCAAGAAGCACAAATTCGAGCTTTAGATAGTTTTATTATACGGAGAAAACATTTTTAAATGATGGGAATTGAAATGGATAACATTTCTCCATCAAAATCCTATACTATCTTTGGGGGTTGCGAGATGAAATTAAAAGTACAATCAAGAGTTGCACTTATTGATGAAAAAATCGATTTTTGTGTCACAGGGTTACCACCAGAGAGCAAATTGAAAATAACTGCATCCATGCATTTTCCATGGGCAGTCAGTGAAAAGTATCAATCATTTGCTTGGTTTACTGCGGATTCAAACGGTAGTGTTGATTTATCAAAACACAAACCTGATTCTGGAACTTATGATTATATAGATACTATGGGGCTTATAGCTTCTTTACAGAAGATTAATAGTGAGGGGGGGAATATCGCTCTTGATATTTCAATAGATGATAGTGTATTTATTGACATAGTATGTGAAAATGGACAAGATCGAGAATGCATAAGACTAGAGCGTATGTTTAAGTTACCGGAAGTGAAAAGTCAACAGATTACTGATGAATTTATGGGAGAGTTGTTTTACACTGAAAACTCAAATAATAAAACGATTGTAGTATTGGGTGGATCCGATGGTGAACGAAATGGTCTTTCGCTTTTGTCAGGACCATTGGCATCTAGAGGTTTTAATGTTTTAACCGTTGGATATTTCAATGAAAAGGGATTGCCTAAAAAACTCGAGGAAATTCCCCTTGAATATTTTGAAAAGGTGTTCTCTTGGCTTAAAAGGAATCCATTAACACGTACTAATGAAATATATGTACATGGTACATCTAAAGGTGGAGAATTGGCGTTACTTTTGGCATCACGATATGATTTCATTGCTAAAGTTGTGGCTTCTGCACCTCATGCATATTGTTTTCAAGCGTTGGATGGTTTGATGAGTGGTAAAAATGTTTCATCATGGTCATATGAAGGGAGATCATTACCATTTATACCAGTTGATAATGACATTTTTTATGAGCATCAGCGTGATTGCTTAGCAAAGAATATACCTTTTGGGTTTACTACTACATATAAAAAAAGTGTGGAAAGGGCAAGAAATAAAGAGGAGGCTCGAATAAAAATAGAGAATGCAAATGCAAATTTATTGCTGATTGCAGGTCAGCAAGATAATATTTGGAATACTCACGATGCATGTGTAGAAATAATGAGTATTTTGAAAAAAAACAATTATAAATACAAATACAATCTTTTAGACTATAAGGATTTAGGTCACCCATTACCAATACCGTTTGTAATACCTTTAAGCGAAACATTGAACTTAAAAATGGGTGGAGGCGTTTTTACTTGTGGTGGTACTTTAAAAGGAAATTCTTTTGGTCAATCAGATTCTTGGCAGAAAACAATAGAATTTTTCATGAATTAGGGCGTGTCTCCAAACTTAGGCAAGCCAAACCATAATGGTGATCCTATTTTAGTTTTCAACCGTATGTGGAACAAAAAGTATGATAAAGAAAAAGAGGCTGTCCCCTATGCGGAGTATTTTCTGCAAAGAGGAGCCTCTTTTTGTTAGCCCATGCATAAGTTCTTGAACGATCAATCATACTCTAACAGGTCATGGGTCAAGGCTGAGGCTTGTTGTTCTTGGTATCCTGGAGGCGATCCAGTACAATTTGTACGGCGATTGCATCGTCCAAATAGCCTAATGGAAAAACATAATCGGGGATGATATCTGTGGCAGAGACAAAGTAAAGCAAGCCGCTGCCGAGAATCGAGCGCTCCTCCGGAGTAATGTTATCGCTACTGTAGAGCTGATACATTCTTTTGAGCTCTTCAATGAATGGGCCTGCGCCGTTAACGCTTTTTACTTTACCGGGAAAGTCATTGTGGATAATCCGCGCTCCTTCTTCGGTTAGGACATAGGGCTCGTATTTGCTCAGTTCCTTCTGAACCTGGTCGGCAGTAAACTGGTGGTCCATGAGGTTGGAGGCTTGAAGGGTTTCTTTAATACTGTTGATGGAGGAGAAAATATCGTTTGATTGGTTATGATAAATTGGTGGAGCGGAGGCGCCATAACCAGCAGCTTGGAAGAGTGGAGCGGAGGGAACATCAAGATGAAGGGCAAAAGCCTCCAAATGTTCTGGCTTGGCTCTTTGCTTCCCGTTAACAATCCGCGATATTGTGGCCGTATCTATGCCGGTAGCGGCGCTTAGCTTACGCATAGATAAAGAGCGTTCTTTCAGCAAGGAGACCAGTGTCTCGCCCAGTGTAACGTTTCTTTTCTCATCGGACATTTGCAGTTCACCTCACTTTGTGTTGATGTTGTATCGAATGTTGAGGGAATCTCAACATTTTTAGAGATGATGAGCACCTTTTTGCAATATGCTCAATAGTATGGCTGTAAACAAACAACAAGGAGTGAGAGACCCATGGTTGCTTGGCTTTTAATTTTTGGCTTTGCCATATCATCCAGTCTGGATAATTTGGGTGTTGGAATATCTTATGGGATTCGGGGTATCCGTATTAACTATTTATCAAATTTAATCATTGCGGTTATCTGTTTCATCCTTAGCATGACAGGGATCATATCCGGCCAGTGGCTAGCGAAGATTCTTCCGGGCGTATTACCCGTCCTGATTGGAGCGTTATTGCTGTTCATTGTTGGTGTCCGCATCATTCTGCTGGCAGTACCGCGTAAAAAACAAGCATCTAGCCAGGACGGTGAAGGAGCTAGGGAGGCTGCCTCAGACGGATCACTCAAAGGAATTCTGCAAAATCCTGAAATGGTAGATAAAGATAAATCAGGGTCTATAGGATACTTTGAGGCAGCGGTGCTGGGGATTGCACTGCCGCTAATGCCATTACGAATGGGATCGGTGCCGGCCTGATGGGACTGTCCCCGCTTGCGATCTCTCTGACTGCGGCAATTGGAAGCTATATCACGGTCTGGCTTGGCGTGATGCTGGGACAAAAAGTGTCGGCGATACGTATCGGCTCTTTCACATTAGGTCAGTTCAGCACAGTCTTAAGCGGAGTTATTATTATTTTGATTGCTTGTAAGTCTTTCTCTGGGTAAGTGTAGAGTTGGAAAGGAGGATTCCATAATAATAACGGACACTTTTTTTGCAATGGTGAAATAACAAAGCGACCATGCTTAGTATGCATGATCGCTTTTATTTGTAGCTTGCCGGAACTTTAATTTTAACTTTATAATCCTTGACTAAGTCTTAATATCTGGTCATTCACATGTACATTACTTAATCCCCCGTGATAACAAACTACCGATGCTATGTCGAGTTCTAAATACTTTCTCAATGAGATACGAGCTTCTCTCATATCCGGTGTGGTCGGTGCATGAATTCCCGCGAGAATCCCATTTTCACTATACATCGAATCCCCAGCAATGAGAATCTTACTTTGCTCTAAATAAAGGCTGATATGACCAGGTGTATGTCCAGGCGTATGAATGATCTGAATCCTTCCGCAAAACAGTAATTCCTGGCCGTCTATTAAGGTAACGTCCACTTTACCCTTCGGAGGATTCTCAAGATGACTATCTTTTAAAAGAGGGAGCTCTCCCTGAATATACGGCTTATCCAGCTCATGTGCATATACTTTAATATTGTTGCCACACTCCTGCAAAATCTCAGGAAGACAACCTATATGATCCACATCCTGATGTGTCAAAATCACAGCTTTTAGTTTGTCGAACGATACGCCTACCTTTTCCATAGCCAAGCGTAAATCTTCCATTTGTCCAGGGAATCCTGTGTCTATTAAAACAGCCATTTCTTGACCCCATAAAAGAATGGGGTGAATCATATTCCCATGAAAATCTAGCTGAAGCATTTCTACTCCCTTTGAGATTTCCATAATATCATGCCTCCATAAATAATTTACACCCATGCGGTTCGTTGATTCCACAAGTCATGAAAGGATCACTTTACTTGTCGGATCGGCGAGTGCCAGTAATGTTAAAATAGAATTATGGGGCAAATCCAACTCTATATGGCTGTCTTTCTTTAGAGTCTATGGATACGGTACGAATGGACGTGATTGGAATGACAAGCATCTGATATTGCGTAAGGTATTTAACGAACTTGTCGTCAATCTGATCCAATACCCCGTCGCATGCACATGTTCCATCGATGAAATGAATAGTAACTTCCTTGCCTTGCAAGCTTGCTAACATGAAATCACCTCGTATTTTTTCTTGTAGTTTCTTAGCTGGATCAGGGAATCATCAAGTCCTATGCATACTCTTCAAAAGAAGTTATCACTTGATCGATGATCCCATACTCCAATGCCTCCTGAGCGGACATGTAAAAATCCCGGTCCATATCTTTTTCGACCTTTTCCAAAGGTTGGCCGGTCCGTTCAGCTGTGATGCGGTTTGCCTTTTCACGAATTAATAAAATTCGTTTTGCGCTGATCGCAATATCGCTGGCCTGCCCTTGTGCGCCGCCATGCGGTTGATGGATCATAATTTCACTGTTCGGCAGTGCCGAACGTTTCCCTTTGGCGCCAGCCAGCAAAAGAATTGCGCCAAACGAAGCGGCAAACCCTGTACATATCGTATGCACCTCGGGTTTGATGTACTGCATCGTATCATAAATGGCAAATCCTGCGGAGGTAGAGCCCCCTGGGCTGTTGATATACATATAAATTTCTTTTTCCGGATCTTCTGCCGCCAGAAATAATAACTGAGCAATAATATTGTTAGCTAATTGATCGTCGATGGCTGCTCCTACAAACACAATACGATCCTTTAACAGTCTGGAATAGATATCGTACGATCTTTCACCTTGAGCAGTTTGCTCAACAACATAAGGAACATAAGCACTCATTTGTGATACCCCCATTTTCTTGGTTCAGTTGATTTCTTCTTGTAAACGAACCGAGATCGTAAAAAGATACGGAGTTTTAATGGGAAAACGATTTGCGTAGATGGTGTAACTTCTCCAACTTCTTGTTCGTTTACAATGAAGGTAGCAAATGGCTTTGCTTTAGCAAAGGGAGAATAAGACCGTGGAGGAGAAGGCCTATGAACATAGATGATTCTATTCATATGACTGACAATACAATGAGCATCCACAACTTTGAGGAATTACAGGCGGTCCTGAAGCGCTACTGTCTGTCACTTACGAAGTCAAATTGGGATGCGGAAGAACTGGCTCAGGACACTTGGGTAAAAGCATTAGGAAAGTTAAATAAATTCGAACACACAAATCCCAAAGCGCTTTTGCTGCGGATTGCTAAAAATACCTGGATTGATGATATGCGAAGAAAAGCAGTCTTCACTCGGATATTGAACAAGGAAGAAGCGAAAGTAACTGCGCCGGAACATGGATCTTTTGAAATCGAAATCGCGTTACAGTCTTTAATAAAACATTTATCTCCGCTTCAGAGGACTGTTTTTGTGCTGCGAGATGTGTTTGGATATTCGATTAATGAAACATCTGACATACTGGGTACAACGGAGGGAGCGGTAAAAGTTGCACTTCATCGGGCACGAAAATCGCTAGGAGCCGTTCAGGAGGAATTTCTAAAAGGAGACTTATCCTTACCGGACAGTGAAAAATCGAAAACTTTTCTAAGGGCGTTGACGGCTGCATATCAGATGGGAGATATTGCAACATTGGTTATGCTCTCTTATCAGGATGTGGTAGAGCCAGACGTGATGATTGGTATCGTCAATAATAAGCTGCTTTGGAGTCACACCTCAGAAAAACGAGTTGAATCCCATACAATAAGTATGATGGCGGCGTAGTTTGTTTTTTGACCCGGAAGGTAACTTACAATAGGCTGTTTTAAGCGAGGATAAAGTAATGATAAAGCAAAAGTTGAAAATAGAGGGTATTCCGGCAATTTTGTGGGGCGGTGAATCGGATAAGATATTTATAGCTATCCCGGGAGGACATTAGTATTTTCGCTTGCAGAATGGGGGCCTATTTTAGTTTGCATGCTTATAATCACTTCCCACTTAG
>NZ_ASSB01000251.1:0-5490 GCF_000520755.1 Paenibacillus sp. 1-18 | reverse complement strand
TGGCGGGCAGCAGCCAGCGCAGCGAAAACCTGTCCAGTAAATATCCAGCCACACATTTAATCAGCGTATCGGCTGTATAATGAAGCGAGACGGCAAGACCGACCAAAGCAACGGTTTGCCCCGACTCGTTGACGGCAAAGTTCGGCAGGAACGAGAGCAAGAAAGCGCTTCGGACAAACTCTGTGCAAAAAAGCACCGTGAACAGCGTCAGAGTAGAAAGCTTGAACGCGCTCCTCCCGCTCATCATATTCCACCCCTTCTTAAGGGACTTGCCTCAGGAAACAAATGCCGAACAATATGGTCCGCAGACGTTTTCTGCCTTGCTGCGAGCAGCCCGTTCATCATCGACTGCTTGATCGGCTCAGAGGAGATCATCGCTTGTATCTGCAACACCAGATCATGAATCGTAAAGGCCACGACTGCCGCTCCTTTGCGCTGCAAATACAGGGCATTTTCCTTCTCCTGCCCCAGAAACGGATTTAGGATGAAAATCGGAACCCCGGCCTGAATCGTCTCGGATAGTGTAACGCCTCCCGCTTTCGTGATGACGCAGCAGGCACTGCTCATCAAAATATGCAATTGATAGGTGAAGCCGAATACATCCACTCTTGCATCATCCGCCCAGCTCTCCGCAAGTCTCCGTCTCCATCTTTTCTGCCGGCCGCAAATCACTTGAATGCGAACGCCTGACAAGAGTAGCAGCTTCCCGATGAGCCTCGATAGCGATTGCAATGTGCCGCAGACGTTGGCCATAAGCAGAATCACATGCTCATCTGCCTCTTTAACGGAGCTGGAACCGATCATTGCCGCATCATAAAATGATTCCCTGACCGGAATTCCGGTCACGGTAATACGACTCTCGGGGACGCCCTGCCTGATCATGGCCTCTTTCACGTCGCTGGCAGGGACAAAATAGTGATCCGGCTTGGCGAACAGCCATCTCCGGTGAACGTCAAAGTCCGTTATGACAACAGCAGTCCGGGGACGGATCGCAGATAATGCCTCGCCGCTCGGCAAGCTGCCGAACGGGAATGTATAAATGATGACTTCGGGCTGGTACTGGAGGATGATTTTCTTGAGCCTGTCGCCACCAAGACTGTTCATCCAGGCCGCAATCTTTCCCTTCATGGGAAGCCGATTGGTCAGATGGTAGATCCATCCGTAATAGGGGATGCCTAAGCTGGCTGCATGCGGGCTTTGCCGGTATAGAAAGCGGATTATTTTGTTCAGCACAGGATAAGCTTCCCGGAACAAGTCGACAACCGCCACCTCGCTATAACCATTGCGAATTAAGCTTTGCTGCAACACCTTGGACACCTGATGATGACCTTCTCCGTAATCAGCCGTTAAAATTAAAATTTGTGGTTCCTGTCCCACTATTGTCACCTCATTTCACTTGTCAAGCCATTTCATCCAGACGAACGAATTGCAAGTTGCGTCCCTGTAATTGATGCAGTACTTCCTCCAGAGCCTGAAGCATAAAATATGGCGCGTGACGGTCCGCTCCCGGCGTATCTCCGCTGTCATGCAGCAAAATAACAGATCCGTCCGTAATTCCGTTCAGCAGCGTTGCCTTCAGCTTCTTGCGGCAGCTTCTGCTGCGCCAATCCCCCGCCTTCAAGGACCAGAGTACGATGCGGTACGATTTGGGATGAAAGAAATCGAAAGCGTTCATGAGCCCCCATGGCGGACGATAGTGATCCGGCCTTTTTCCAATTATGGATTCAATAATATCTGCGGTCCGTTTCATATGATCACGCCGCACCGTCCAGGGAAGCATCAGCCAATTGGAGGTGTGATCGTAATTGTGGATTCCAATCTGATGACCTTCACGATCCATTCTTCTGATTAGATCCGGGTGCAGTTCCGCCTGCGAGCCAAGCACGAAGAATGTGGCCTTCACTTGATAATCCTGCAATAAATCCAATAATTCCGGTGTATACCTCGGATGCGGCCCATCGTCGAACGTGAACGCTACCTGGTTCTTGGTCGTTCCCTTACGAAAGGCTCCCAATCTGACTATTCTTGGCAGAAAACTGGGAATTAGCATATACAGACTGATGAAGCCTATGAGCCCAATCAACAAATATTTAACAAGCAACGTCTTTATCCCCCTTAGTGAAAATTAAGCTTAAGCATACTGCTGCAAGGAGCAAACCCATTTTTCTTCCTGGGTATCGCTCTGCATGCTCAGAATTTGCATGACCGCATGTCTGGCGGAATCCTGCTGTCTGCACAGCCCTGCTTTCTCCCTCATTTCTTCCAATAGGGAAGGCTGTTGAACCAGCTGCTGAAGCTGATCCTGCAAATTGTCAATCTGACATAGATACGCTACTCCCGCTTGAATCAAATAATCGGCATTATCCTTTTCCTGCCCCAGTCGTGGCTCCAGCAGCAGCATGGGAAGCTGAAGCGCCAGCGCTTCGGAGGTCGTCAGTCCGCCCGGCTTGGTAATCAATACGTCTGCGGACGCCATCCATTCATGGATTCCCTCCAGGAAGCCTGTCAGCATGACGTTATCCCTGTCTCCCAACGCTTCATGCAGACGGTTCAGCAGCTTCACATTGCGTCCGCATACGATCACAAATTGCACGTTAGGGGGGAAAGAGTCAGATTGCATTAGCTCGATGAAGGATTTATTTATAATCCCGCAGCCGCCGCCCATCACCAGCACGACAAAGGTGTCAAGAGGCAAGGCCAGCTTCTCGCGCAGCCGGTCTTTATTGGCGGTCTGACTGTAGGATGGGCGAACAGGGATGCCCGTTACAGCAATTTTGTGGTCAGCAACGCCTTTTCTCTGCAGAGCTGCACGCACACCTTCGGAGCCGACCAGATACAGATCCGTAAACGGATGTATCCAATAGCTGTGATCGGAATGGTCGGTAATGACTGTTGCCGCAGGCAGATCCGTCATCCCTTTTTCCTTAAGCAAGGAAATGGCGGCTGATGCCAGCGGGAACGTACTGACAATCAACGTCGGCTGTTCCTCATTCAGAAGTTTGAGCAGCCGCTGCAGGCTGGTCGTGAGAAAATGCTTCAGGAAGAAAGTAAGTGTACTGTCCGTCCGGGTCTTCTGATACATATATCCGTATGAGGAGGGAAAATGCTTCACCCATTGCAGGAAGCAATACCGTTCAACCACATGCATGCGGGGATGGATCCATTGCATAAAGTCGACCACCTCTACTCCCTGTTTGTACAACACCGATGCCTCCAAAATCGCCTTGGCTGCCTGCATATGTCCATCCCCGAGCGCGCCGGACAAAATCAGCAGCTTTTCCCGTTTCATGCTATTCATCAACAATCGCCTCCTTCGTGAAATTTAACTATGCATGAACAAAACAACCAGCACCGCCGTTAGGAATCCGACCATCCCACCAGCCACACAATCGATTGGATAGTGATAGCCCCAATAAACCCGGGATATGGCCACCAACAAGGCCAGACCAATCAATACAAGCATAATTGCCGGCGATGAGGCCAACATAAAAGGTGTAACCAGGGCGAAAATAGCGGTTGTATGGCCGGATGGGAAGGAATAATCCTTCAACGGGAATTTGCCTACCTTTACCTGCTTCAGCTTGCGGAAAGGCCGGTCTCTGCGCACCTTTCTCTTGATCAGGACAGCAACGATATGGCTAACGGCCAGTGCGATCAAGCTTTGCAGCCCGATTCTGCTGAACTCCCCCTCGGCGAACCATGCCAAGGACACTGCGCAAATGATGGTAAACAAAGCTCCGCCCAAATGGGTAATCCATCCGAACAATCGGTCCAAGGCCCGACTACTCAGCCGATGGTTGCACCAGAAGAACATCGTTTGATCAATTCGCCTTATCCACTGCATCCTGCTTTCCGCCCCCGTTCCCTGTTTTTTCGATAAGTTGATGTTCATCCCTTATCTTCCTCCGCTCAGACAGCTTCCGTATCAAGAACCATATTGCCGCAATCGCTACACCAACGCCCACCAGCATAATCGTGAGAACTTGGTTCACCATATTCTCTGCCGCGCGGCCATATATATAGAAGAGAAAACCGACTACATAAAACTTCACCGCCCGACCAATGGCGGCATAGCTGAGCAGCTTCCATAACGTATAATTCATGCATCCGGATAAAATCGTAAATATTTTAAACGGGATCGGAGTGAACGATCCGATCAGGATTGCGGCCTCGCCGCGGCGGGCAAATAAGTCGCTTGCCGAATCCAGCCATTTTTTCTTCATTACACTGCCTAAAATATGCTTTCCCGACAGCTTGCCGATCCCATAACCGATCGGTGTCCCAAGCAGGCTTCCGGCAAAGCCAACCGTAGCGAGCCATAAAGCCGACTCCGGTTGCACCGCGCTTAAAGAAAGCTGCAGGAAGAACGCCGGGATAGGGAAGATAATCGCATCGAGCATAGCGTGAATAAAAAGTCCCGTCGCTCCGAAGTTCTGTAAAAATTCCATAATTTCATCCATGAATGCCTTCCCGCCTTTGTTACAGAGCATGATGAAAAATAGGTTACCTCTGGGTGGTATGGGTTTCCAGTCGCTGTGTTCCAACTTCATACCGCCCTCCAGGAACTTTACCGACCACGCTCTTAGTTTCTTTTGTTTTTAATTAATTGGATCTGATTTGGGCAGACTTAACTCCTTTGAAACGGACTGTCTCTTCATCGTCATAAATCGGTTCCTCAGCGAGCTGCGGGAGTGAATCAGCATCATCGGTATCAATTGTTCGGTCTTGCGACCAATCCGCTTCTTGCCTTCAGGGTGCATGACGGATAACAATAATCTTAGATAAGCCGTTGTAATGCGTTGGAACAGATCGGACTTCATCGGTTGTTGTTCGAAACCAAGACCATGTATCAAACCACGATGAAGCAGCGTAATGGCGACTAACGCCTTCACCTCTCTGAACTCCGGCTGACTTGCGAATGCCTCGCTGATCTGCTGCATGGATTTCCGTGTAAGCCGGGCCGTCATGAGCGCCGCGCGGTCTGAGTCTTCGGATTTGGTCAGCATCAGAATCGTTTCATTATTGAGATGGAGTTCCCCGACCAGATCGCCTTTATCGATGATGGTGGAGTCCGCACAGACGATGCTCTCCCCTCGGTGTTTCTTAATCATGACTTTGCAAATTCCAAAGTGCGATGTATGCGAGCCGCGAAAGCGTGAAATCCAATCGAACCCTCTTTCCCACACCATCCAGACCGCTTGCATTGAAGATTTGCGTAAACGAAGCAACATTGATCCAACCATCCCTCAATCTTATTTTAATCGACAAATTTCATTGAAATTGTCAAACTGGAATAATATTTCTATGTGAATTCCTTATCTCTGTTAACTTTATGATAGAGGATTTAACCAAAAGAGCATACGGGCTGAAGTACTGGTGGGGCCGGATACATCCGGTTGCCTACTGTATATGATTAAGTATGAAAAACAAGTCTTAATTAAACGTAAAGAAATTCTTAAACGACCACCTGCTCAAAGCAGGTGGATTTTG
>NZ_ASSB01000250.1:0-23448 GCF_000520755.1 Paenibacillus sp. 1-18 | reverse complement strand
CCACCCAATTCGCTTACCTGTAATTTTCTTTTTTTTGCCCTTCGGCTTCTCTTTAGGTGTGTTTCTATTGCGATTGCCGGACCTGGACAATGAATCGTTTGGCATTCCCCTGACTCCCTTTCGCGAATAATCATACGTTGCCGAACGTGTACCTTTCTGTCGGCAGCATCAAATCAAAACGGAATGAAAAGAACAACCCTGTTCAGGTTGCTCCCGGTCACATTCCTATACAGTTAGACGAGACGGACGCTCGAAAAGTTTCATCAATCCCGGCGACCGTCAAGCCCTAATCAGTTTTCGCTGATATTATCCTGTTGCTGTACAAGCGATACATTCCGTTGCGGTGAAAAGGTGGATATAGCATGCTTGTAAATCAGCTGTTGCTTCCCATCGGAGTCGATAACAATTGTGAAGTTGTCAAAGGCCTTAATGGTTCCCCGCACCTGAAATCCATTGATGAGGTATACCGTGACAGGTATAGAATCCTTGCGCAATTGATTCAGAAACGTATCTTGGATATTAATAGACTTGTTCATTTTAGCCGTACCCCCAATAATCATTTGGATTGTTTTGAAGTATATTCAAGGTCTGTCCGGAACTTTCCTGCTATGATTTCGTGTATTTGGGCTGCAAGAGCAGAAAAATTTCCGAAATCAGTGACATCTACCCACTGGATATCCTTCATATGGCGAAACCACGAGAGCTGTCGCTTCGCAAAATGACGCGTATCCCGTTTTAGCCAAGTCACCGCTTCTTCCAAAGACACCTCTCCCCGCAGGCAGGAGGATATCTCTTTATAGCCTAGACCTTGCATGGAGATGGCATCGCTTCGCACTCCCCGTTCCATTAAGGAGGCTACCTCAGCAACAAGCCCTTGATCGAGCATCCCGTCGATTCGGTCTTCAATACGTTTATAAAGCATTTGCCTATCCATTGTCAAACCTACGATGCACAATTGGTAGGGAGATTCCTTTTTTTGACTGGCCAGTTGCGAGCTGAGTGTCGTTCCGCTAACATGGTAAATTTCCAATGCCCGAACGACACGACGACGGTCATTGGGGTGCAAACGACGTGCACTTTCGGGATCAACCGCCTGTAGTCGGGCATGTAGCGCTTCGGCTCCAAACTGGTCGGCATAGTCAAGCTGTTCCTGACGAAATGCTTCATCTGCTCCCACCTCGGAAAACCGGTATTCATAGCAGACCGATTCCACATATAAACCTGTTCCGCCTACGATAAACGGCAATTTTCCTCTAGCATGAATATCCGGTATGAGGCGACGGCAATCTTCCTGAAATGCAGCTACTGAATATGGGTATTCAGGCTCATGAATATCAATTAAATGGTGCTTGATTCCTTCCATTTCCTGTTTGGAAATTTTGGCTGTTCCAATGTCCATATGACGGTACACCTGCATGGAATCGCCGGAAATAATTTCCGCATCAAATTGTCGTGCCATCTCAATGCTCAGTTTCGTCTTGCCGACTGCAGTCGGGCCAACAAGAACAAGTAGTTTAGGCTTAGATGCCGCTGTCAATATCAATCACTCCGTACACTGTTTTCGTTGTGCCCCGTTGCTCCACATGGAAGCCGAGGCGGGCAAATTCCCCACTGCCCCGTTTTTCCTTCAATACAATTGTTTTCCGTGCAATCCGCTTGGCCTGAACAATACTTTCCTCATCTAGCGCGTCCGGGTTAGCCAATCCTCTCAAGGGACCGATTGCGCTGGAATCGAGCAAAGGATCGCGGAACATCGGGTCAAAATAAATAATATCTATACTGCGATCCGGCAAGCTTCGCAAATAGTGCAGATGATGATCAAAACGAACATCAATGCTGGAAAAGGCCTTATCCACCGCAGAATTACCGGAACGGTAATGTCTCATTCCGCCCTTTATTAATGCATAGACGGGGAAAGAGCTTTCCACAGCAGTTACCTGTCCTGAACTTCCGGTTCCAATTGAAAACAGAAGGGAATCCGTTCCAAGTCCTGCGGTGCAATCCAGCACAGTATCGCCCGGAACGAGCCTGGCGGCAGTCAACATCGGGTCAGGCTCACCTTTTAATACCCGTTTAGCACGAATGAAGCCCATACTCGGGTGAAAAGCCATCGGTGGCTGTTCCGGGCCAATCAGCCTCACTCCGCCCTGCACCAGTACCAGAGCCTGATGGACTCTATGTGCAGCGATTAGCTTAGCTACCGATATGCCACGGCGGGGGGCGTAGAGCACCCCCAGCTCGGCTGCAAGCAGCTCCGCTCGATGCACAACCTCAGCCGAGGGAGAATCTCCCGTCGTCACCAGTAATTCAGCTTGCTTCTCACGAAGCCTCGTCTGCTTCTCTTCTTCACGGTTTTCCCAATCCTGCAACATATTTATACTCCCTTACATTACTCTTTTAAACAATTTCTCCAAATCATACGTGGAAAAGGAAACGACGATAGGACGCCCATGAGGGCAAGTGTATGGCTGTTTGCACGCTGCCAAACGCTCTAGCAGAACGACGGCCTGTCGATCGGTCAGCTTCTGGTTGGCTTTAATCGAAGCTCTGCAAGAGCACATAACTGAAGCTGCCTCGCGCAGCTTGGCAAGATCAATGGCCTTTTCCTCCAGTACCCATCCGGCCATTTCCTCAATGACATCCGCTTCCTCCCCTTTGGGAAGCCAGTATGGATAAGAGGTGACACGGAAGGTTTGACCGCCAAAATGCTCCAAATACACTCCCGCCTGTTCAAACCAGTGTAGCCTCGTTTTCAGCTTTTCCGTCTCGGAAGGCGTAAAATCCAGTGTAATCGGCAGGAGTAGCTCCTGCGATACAGATTCGGGATTGCCGAATTTTTCATAATAAAACTCGTAATTGACCCGCTCATGCGCAGCATGCTGATCAATTAAATACAAGCCCTGATCGTTCTGCGCGATAAGATAAGTTCCGTGATGCTGACCGATCAAATTCAGCTCAGGAAAAGCGGGCAGCTCGGGAGCTTCACCAGACACCGCTGCCAACTGCTCAGCATTCAGCCGTGACTGAGGCTTCTGGTCGGCAAAATGGCGTGAATCCAGAGCGTTTCCCGCACTTGGAGACACAGAAGCATGATAGGCAGCAGAAGCAGCCGTTTCCTGAACGCCTCCGCTGTATTCTGAAGATGTGCCCATTACAGCCCCATCGCCTTGCATCTCTTGAGCACCGGGAGACTGCATAGCAGAATCAGGAAGTGACACGCCCCCGCTTCCATTGTTTTCATCCACAAAATCTGCATCCAGCTCTTCATCGCTGACATTTGTCCCTGAAAGAGCCTTTGCCCGATCAATAGCAGGAGCGTCATCCCAGTAAGGACGCTGTTCACGTTCCGGGCTAACTCTGCGGTTCTCTTCATTTCCACTCAAGCGATTGGATTGAAGCGGGTCCTGTCCCTTTTGCGAGGCCCCGGAAAGCGGCTGTGCCTGCCCCCGGTCTTCGCCGGAAGAAGCAGAATCTTCCGGATTATTTCCCGTGCCGTATCCAGTACCATGTCCAGTACCATGTACCTTCGAGAAATGGAACTGCTCTTGTACGAACGAGCCACTATCCTTGCCGCCGATTTCGCGTTTGACAGCCTTAGGAATCAGCACCTGTTGGCCTAAAACAGCTTTTACCGAATCCTCAACCAGCTGAAACAGTTCGGCTTCCTTGCTGAACCTCACCTCCAGCTTGGCGGGGTGAACGTTAACATCCACCAATGAAGGGTGCATCTCCAGTTGGATCACAGCCAGCGGATAACGATTGATTGGCAACAAGGTATGATAAGCCTTCAACAACGCCTGATTGAGCCCGTAGCTGCGTACAAACCGCCCATTCACTACGGTTGAAATCGCATTCCTATTCGATCTGGTCCACTCCGGACGGCTGACAAAGCCGCTTATACGGTAATCGAGACTCTCTCCTTCCAGCGGCAGCATGGACTTCGCCGCAGAAGTTCCGTAAATCGCGGCAATCACCTGCAGCAGATCACCATTGCCCAGCGTTTGCAGCAATGTATTGCCGTTATGTCGCAAGGTAAAGGCCACTTCCGGGTGCGAGAGTGCCATTCGGTACAGTACATCCGAAATGTGACCAAGCTCTGTCTGGATCGTTTTCATATATTTCAGCCGTGCCGGCGTATTATAAAACAGCTCCCGAACGGTAAAATCCGTCCCTTTGCGGGCGGCTGCATCCTCGTGCAGTACCAGCTTGCCGCCCTCGATCACCAATTTACGCGCGCGCCCGTCATCTCCGGCTGCCGTAAGCAGCTCCACTTTCGATACAGCGGCGATACTCGGCAGCGCTTCGCCCCGAAAGCCCAGACTCGTAATCTGAAACAGGTCGCGGCCATGTCCGATTTTGCTGGTCGCATGGCGATAAAACGCCGTTTCCACGTCTTCAGGCTCAATGCCACTGCCGTTATCCGTAACCCGGATACTTTGCAATCCGCCTTCCTCTACCCACACGTCCACACGTGTACCGCCTGCATCAATCGCATTTTCCACCAGCTCCTTCACGACGGAGGACGGACGTTCCACGACCTCTCCAGCAGCAATCTGGTTCGCAATATGCTCATCCAGTACCCGAATTTTTGACATCCTCTGAACTCCTCCTGACTTTAAAGTGTGATGAAAAAATTTAAACTGGTCAATTTTTTTACTACAGGCCGTTGGCCTTGTTTTTCAAGTCATTTAACAGCTGCATCGCCTGCAAGGGAGTCATGTTCATGACATCAGCATTTTTCACCTTGCGTAAAATTTGGCGCACAACCGGATTAGTCTCAGCCGTATCTGACTGCGACTTAACCGGGGGAAGCTCCTGCTCTCCGAAAATAGACAGCTGTATCACTCCGTTTGCTCCCTGCTCTAATGCGCTGGAATCTTCCGTAGCCTGCGCAGTATCCTCTTTTACAAGGGTGGCCTGCTGCGATAGAGACTCAGTCTGTGATACAACCGCTCCCTTTTCACGCAAAGCCTGGGCTGCATTGTCCTTGTTCACAGACGAAACAGCCTCTGTCCCAGCGAGTGTACGATGAGCTGTACCATCCTTCGCTCCCGCTATGGTCTCAGTGCCCGCCGTTACTTGAGCTGCAGCTTGCTCAAAGCCATGCAACAGCCCATTTGCACGCTCAATAATGTTACTTGGCAAACCTGCCAGCCGGGCACAATAAATGCCGTAGCTGCTGCTAGCTGCTCCCTGTATGAGCTTACGTAGGAAGTTCACCTTGTCGCCGCTTTCCTGTACGGCCATGGAGTAATTCCGCAGCGAAGACAGACTTTGCTCCAAATGAGCCAGCTCATGAAAATGCGTAGACACCAGCGCTTTACAGCCAATGGTGTCATGGACAAATTCGATGACCGCCTGTGCAATCGCCATCCCCTCACTGGTGGACGTACCGCGTCCAAGTTCATCAATGATGATCAAGCTTCGTGGAGTGGCCTTCTCCGTCATCACTTGGATATCAGCCATTTCCACCATAAACGTACTTTGCCCGCCGATGAGATCATCCGCTGCGCCGATACGTGTGAAAATACGATCCAGCATCGGCACTTTAGCATGTGCAGCCGGGACGAAGCAACCAATTTGAGCCATAATTGCAATAAGTGCGACCTGACGCATATACGTACTTTTACCAGCCATATTCGGACCGGTGATCAGTAAAATATGGGCATCCGCTTCCTCCAGTGCGGTACCGTTGGCAATAAAACTGCCATCCTTCATTACAGCCTCCACGACGGGATGCCGTCCCTGCTCAACCACGAAATCGTAACCCGTTGTCAGCTCAGGCTTCACAAAGCCGCGCTCCGCGCTCACGGATGCCATCGACTGATATACGTCAATTTCAGCCACCTGCTCTGCCAGCTTTTGCAGACGGGGAATTTCCGCGTTCAGCTTACTGCGAAGCTCGGAGAAAAGCGTGTACTCCAGGTCGACCATTTTATCCTCGGCTTCCAAAATCAATGATTCCTTTTCCTTCAGCTCTGGTGTAATATATCGTTCCGCATTCGCCAGCGTCTGTTTGCGTTCATACCGACCTTCCGGTAATGAAGCCAAATTGGATTTGGTCACCTCGATATAATAACCGAACACTTTGTTGTATCCGATCTTGAGCGACCGGATGCCAGTTGCTGCACGTTCCTTGGCCTCCAGCTCGGCGATCCAGCGCTTGCCATTCACACTCGCCTCACGCAGCTCATCCAGACGCTGATGGTAGCCTTCCTTAATGATTCCACCGTCCCTCACGGAGATTGGCGGCTCATCCGCCACCGCCTCCTCAATCAACGCACATAGATCTGTACAGCTATCCAGCGTTTGCGCTATCCTTCTCAGCGTCTGTGAGGGCGATTCAGCGCACAGCTCGCGCAATGCCGGAATCCGGGCCAGCGACAGCTTAAGCGCGACCAGATCGCGTGCATTAGCACTACCAAAGGCAATACGTCCAACCAAGCGCTCCAGATCGTAAATCTCTTTGAGCTGATCACGCACATCCTCACGGAAAATGAACTGGTGGTATAGCTTGTCCACCGCCTCCAGCCGTTCCTCGATCATATGGCTGTTCAGCAGCGGCTTGTCGATCCAACGGCGCAGCAGACGCGCTCCCATTGATGTCTCCGTCCGATCCAGCAGCCACAGCAGCGAGCCTTTCTTGGAGCGCTCGCGGACCGTCTCCACCAGCTCCAGGTTGCGACGGGTAAATGGATCCAGGATCATAAAGTGATTCGGCTCATACACTGAGATTTGGGTCAATTGGCCTAACGATCTTTTTTGCGTTTCATTCAAATAAGCAATCAGACGTGATACACACTGTCTGCGTTCTTCCGTAAGCCTTGCCCACGTGGCTTCGCCGAATTGGTCCCGCACAAGATCGTCCTTGGATTTGTCCCAAGCCGTATAGACAACTCGCCGTCCAACGGGTGACAGACGGGAAGTCACGAAATCGAGCAGGTGACCATCCCCTAACATCTCGGACGGCTCGTAAATGTTAATTTCATCCAGTAACCATTCTTTTGAATCCGGCACGGAGGTCACATACAGCTCACCTGTTGACAAGTCGCACGCTGCCAATGCCAGCATCCCGTCCGTCTCCGTAACACATACCATGTAGTTGTTGGACTTGTCGCCCAGTGCCTTGCCTTCCATTACTGTACCCGGAGTCACAACGCGGACGATATCCCGCCGCACCATCCCCTTTGTAGCTGAGGCTTCCTCCATTTGTTCACAGATGGCTACCTTGTAGCCCTTCTCAATAAGGCGCTGTATGTAATTTTCCGCCGAATGATAAGGCACGCCGCACATCGGAATTTTTTCCGCGGCGCCACCCTCACGGCCGGTAAGTGTAATTTCCAGCTCTTTCGATGCAAGAATGGCATCATCAAAAAACATCTCGTAAAAATCTCCCAGGCGGAAAAACAAAAATGCATCTTTGGCCTGCTCTTTTATAGATAAATATTGCTCAATCATCGGTGTATATTTGGACATCGTTTGCTAACCCCCACACTTTGTTCCGTCTAAACGAGTAATAACTTTCATTATAGCAAAAATGACAGTCGATAACATGAAAGCATCCCGGTCGTCGCCGGCTACTTTTATGAAAGCTTCCAAAATGGGCGCAGATCCCGCGACTCATCCCATTGCTTTCCCTTGCGGAGGCTATCCAGCAAAGGCCCGATATAAGCTTCATATTGCGGATATACCTCTAGTGAAACGATATCGGGAATAAGAGGCTCCATATACTCTTTAAGTAAAATCTGGTTTCCTTCATAAAAGGCTCGATGAGCCTCCTCCTCCCCCAGCGGTTTGCGCTGCAGACGCGGATATTGAGATGCGATGAGAAAAGCCATTCCTATCACGCCTTTTGCCAGCTGAGGTGAAACAAGAAAGCTGGGCAAGGTTCGATATTCAAACCCCCCATACGATTGACGGCGAAAATCGCCCAAATTGCCATAATGAGGCCTGCGACGGGTTGCACGCTTGTCTTCCAGCAGCGCCAAAGGCAATGCCAAATAGTTATCCAGCGTCCGCAACAGCGCCCCGTTCAGCGGAACTCCGCTGAAATGCAGATGTCCGCCGAGCGGAAAGCCCGGTTGTGGCATCCCCCCTGCCTGCCAGATGAGCGTTCGGTCGGCAATGCGCCTGGCTGCTGTTGCAAAAGCTTGACGCAGATGCTTCAACAGAAGAGTCGGATCGCCACTCGGGGCAGGACGAAGTTCAGCCACTGGATATAGCGTCCGTCCTCGGCGTGATACAGCATCGCAACCTGCCACGCCAGTACGGCTCAAATACCTTGAGGCCGGAACAATCCGCCCCTCTGGCATTCGGACCAGCAAAAATTCGGGGTCCATGCCGATCAGCAGTCGATTTGTCCTGCTTTCTGCTAGAAAGCCCTCCTCCTGAACCTCTTCTTCACGCGCTGCAGCTTCATAAAGCGCATCCAATCGTCTATCGTTCAGCCATGGCTGTGCCGTAACATCACGCACCTGACAGCTGCGCTCCCCCAGCAGCGTCAGCACCACCTCGCCGCTGTCCAGACCAAGCGTGTACAGCGCACGCACTGCCAGTCGCTCCATCCGAATGTGTAGCTGTGAATTACGATCCAGCGCAGACGGATCATATGCGTGGACTTCGGAACGTCCTTCAATGGTACGTCTTCGAATTTCCAGCACCTGCAATTGATGGATCTGCACTGCATAGCCTATTGTAAAATCTGCTGTGCTGCCATCCAGCCAACGAACCGAAATTCCCGAACGCTCCAATCTACCCTTTTTTTCATCATTCGGCATTTGTCTAAAGCGTCTGAGCGCCTGCCCCGGCTGCTGCATCGTGCTCCCTCCCTACGGCTCATATATGGCTTACGTATGTATTATGTCTGCACAACAACAAAAAGGAGGGCCTTTGCCCCCTGCGCAGATTCAGCCGGCGCAAAGAGTAAAGCGGCCCTCTTTTTGTTTACCTCCGTCAGAGCTCGTCGTCAATGAGGTCGGGGTCGAGCTCCTCATAGTCCCCTTCTTCCGCTCCAAAATCATAATCCTTCTCAAAATCATCACTGCTGCCATTCGGGAATACTTCCACAACAATCTTCGTTTCCGCCACCAGCTCCACCGCAAATTCCCGCTCGACCCGGATCATTACGCTGCCGCCCCCGGAAGATACACTGGCCTCAACACAGCTCGGCTCCTGGGTAGCTTCGGCGGATACTTCCACTGTTGAAGCCCGATGCTTCGGATCAAGATACGAAAGCGGCACATTTTCCACGTACGACACCGTTTCCTTAGCCACATCGGTCTGCGAGTTTCTATCGTATGAGTACCAAATATTGATGTCATACGTCCCGACGACCTCAATGCCGTCCCCAGCCGCCACAGCTTCATACTGGTGGTTAATAATCCATGCCCCCAAAATGCTGGTCGGATTATTGGGCGGAGTTACGGTATGGGTTACGGTAGAGAATCTGCGACCTTTTCCACAGATCGCTTTAGTAATAATCTCTCTACGATTTTTATGACTCAATGCCATTCTTGAACCTCCTCCATACAATCAATCATTCCATACATATGTATGCAGGTTGTGGGCGAATGTTGAGTGAATAGGCGAAAAGGAAAAAATATTATTTGTATAAGCTTATGCCGCGATGGCTTGAACTCATGCACGCCAATGTGCTACATGCTGCTCTACGATCTGTAAAAATTCGCTGAGAGCCGGGGATTTCCACTTTTTCGTGTGATAAGCGACCTGGGTAGCCACCTGTTGCTCACTGTCATCCCACGCCAAGCGTGCCATTTTCCCTTCACGCAGCTCATTTTGTACCGTAACGAGCGGAAGCAGCGCAATCCCCAAGCCTGCCATGACACACTGCTTGATGGCTTCAATGCTCCAAAACTCCAGACTCGGGTCCGCAAAAATACCGTGTCTATTCAAATACTGCTCAAAAAGAATACGGTACGTACAGCCAGACTCCGTATGTAAAATGGTTTCATCCTTCAAATCGCCAGGCTCTACCCTTGTATAAGTAGCCAGCGAATGCTTAAGTGGCGCGACCAATGCCATCGGCTCGTGGATGAGGGTAGTTACATGCAGCTCCCTGTCCTCCGTCTCAGGCTGAAGCAAAAAAGCCAAATCCAGCTCGCCGGAGCGGACCATGTCGCGTAATTCCCAGCATTCGCCGGGTTTAAGTACGATTTTAACCCTCGAATATCTCTCCCTGTACTCACGAATCAGGCCCGGTAACCGAAAAGCAGCCAGCGACTCTGGCGCTCCAATTTTCAGCGTACCCATTAGCTCCGTTTCTGAACAAAGCGCATCCTTGGCCATGGCATGCATCTTAGAAATCTCCTGCGCATAGGGCAACAGACGCCGTCCAGCATCCGTCAGCATGATTTTCTTGCCAATACGGTCAAACAGTGGCGTACCCAGCTCGGTTTCCAGCGTTTGGATTTGAGCAGTGATACTCGACTGTGCATAATCCAATATACGCGCCGCTCGTGTAAAACTGCCGGCTTCAACTACATTTAAAAACGTAAACAAATGGCGCGATTCCATAATCCGCTCCTTCAATCGATTTTTCCGATGCAATCTATCATTATATTCCGTTTTTCCGATAGATTGATTATCTGATAAGCTGAAGGAAATGACAAGAGAAAGAAGGATTTTTTGCATGTCAAATGAACACAAACTGCAATCCACCATTGGTCTTCCGCAGGCCATTGCGCTCTATATCGGAGCTGTGCTGGGTTCGGGGATATTGATTGTACCCGGTCTTGCCGCCCAAATGGCGGGACCGGCATCACTGCTGGCATGGGGCTTTATGACCCTGCTCATCCTGCCTATGGCACTGTCTATGGGTCTTCTATCCGCCAAATTCCCGAATGCAGGAGGGGTATCGCATTTTGTCACGCTGGCCTTTTCACCACGTGCCGGTGCCTATATTGGATGGTTTTTTCTCATGTCCGTTCCGATTGGGGCACCAGTTGCCGCGCTCACCGGAGCTGGCTATATGACCGCTGCCATGGGCTGGGGAGAGGAAAGCCGCATTTTGCTGGCCACTGCCATGCTGACTGTGGGGCTGGTGATCAACTGGATCGGCATGAAGGTCGCCGGACGCATTCAGATTGCTGTCGTCATTGCTATCGTCGCTGTCCTGATATTCGCCATTGCCGCAGCACTTCCACAAATGAAAACCGTACACTTCATACCCTTCGCTCCTCATGGCTGGCTCCCTGTCGGTCAGGCGGCCGCGATTTTGTTCTGGTGCTTCATCGGCTGGGAGGCCGTCTCCCATATGTCAGAGGAATTCGCCAATCCCCAGCGGGCCGCTGTTAAAGGTGTAACCATTGCAGCCGTTATCGTCGGGCTGCTTTATTTTCTGACCGCACTGGCTACAGTCGGGACACAAAGCTATCTTGCCGGAGGCTCAGATGCTTCCCTTGTATGGGTGATCAGCCGGGCTATCGGTCCATGGGGCGCGGTAATCGCGGGCTTGACAGGTATCTTTATTTGTACGGCTACTATTATCGCTTATGCTGGTGCCGCATCACGCGTTGCGTTTGCTTTATCCCGGCAAGGACACGCCTTCCGCTGGATGGGCATGTTATCCCGACGTTTCCATACCCCTATCGGGGGCATCACTTTTCTTACCGTTTGCTTCGTGATCATTATGTCACTGTACAGTAGTGGCGCCATTTCACTTACCAGCCTCATCCAGTTCCCGAATGCTACCTTCATTCTGACCTACCTAGGTGGCTGTGCAGCGGGAATTAAGCTTCTACGGGGCAGTCGCTGGGGTGTCGCCATCAGCTCAGTGTCATTCATCTCAACAGCGGTTGTTTTTCCCTTTGTCGGGTGGGCCATGCTGTACCCTTGCCTGATCAGCATGACCTTATGGATCACAGGACGTATTCGGCGCAAACGCACCCTGTCGATTACAGCCTCTGCCATTACTGAACAAGAAAAGGCCACTGTCCATCATTAGACAGTAGCCGTTTAAGGCCTTTACTCTAATTTTTCACCGGAGTAGGGGCCTTGTCCTTTTTGGCGATTTTCAAATACTGATCCAGCTCATGCGTGAGCTGCAATAGTGCCGAACGAATCTCGAACTCCTCCCGTGTCGCGGGAAGCTCCATTTCTTTAAATTCCTCACGAACCTGTTGCAGCAGCTTCTCAGTCTGCCCCGTATAATAACCGGCCAAAACGTCATGGCTAAGCTGGTCGAACAGCTCGGCCAAAAGTTTGGCCTGCGGCATGTGCTGATACATTTGCGCGATCAGCTGCATCATGTTCTGAATCGAATCCAGCTGCTCCCTGCGCATATAAAAATACACATTCCAGCCCTCTTGGGGACGAAGCATCTGATTTTCCAATGAACGCCCCGCCTCAGTTACCCCTTTGGCGATGACGCTGTTCGCTTCAATAACTTCCTTGCCATCCCATATGTATGCCGGACTGCGCAGCGTATTGGCCATATTTGTGAATATCACGGAAAACTTCCGATCAACCTCCTGCCGAATTTGCTGCATCGTGTTATCTGAACGCGGCATATAGGCCAAATTGACGACCATGGCGGAGCCCAGTCCTATTACCAGCAAGGCCAGCTGGGTCAGAAGCACCTCCATATCAATCACACCGCCGCTGAATACACGGAAAACGACAACTGATCCCGTGACAATACCTTCCTTAAAACCTACTCGTACAATGACCGGGAACGCCGTCAAAATATATAATGCCAGAACCCAATCATGGAATCCGAAAACAACAAATAAAACACAAGCAAAAAGAAGCCCCACAACGGATGCAAAAAATCTCGCCGAAATGGTACGGAGGCTTCTCTTGCGTGTGACATCCACCCCCAAAATAGCCAAAAGACCTGCCGATGTAGCTCCATGAATGCCAAAACCATCCGCAATGAGTACTGCCATTAATGCGGCAATAGCCGTTTTAATTGTACGAAAGCCCATGAAAAAATTCTGTCCTCTCTAGTTGAAATCTGTTTTCATAAAATTTTAGTATTTTCATTTTCATGGTACTTTATTTTCACGTTTTACACAAATGTTCAGAAATTTTATTTTACCGGTGAGGACGACCGGACAACAGACGATGCTCCACATATACAACCGCCTGATACATCAGTGTAGCTACGATGGCAATGATCAGTAGACTGGACATCACGAGCGTAAAATTGAATACCTGAAAACCATAAATGATCAAATAGCCCAGCCCGTTTTTGGCGACCAGAAATTCACCAACAATCACACCAACCCATGCCATACCGACATTCACTTTCAGAGTAGAGACGATAGCGGGGAAGGATGCAGGTAAAATCACCTTTTGGAACGTATCGCGCCGCGATCCCCCAAACGTACGAACGACTTTGATCAAATTCGAATCGACTTCCTGAAAGCTGTTATACACGACCAAGGTTGTAATTATGACGGTAATGGAAAGAGTCGTCATGAGGATCGCCGTAAATCCCGCCCCAAACATGACGATAAAAATCGGTCCCAGCGCCACCTTGGGCATACTATTGAACACAACCATATAGGGGTCCAGTACCTTTGACAAAAAAGGTGACCACCAAATAAGCACAGCCAGCAGTGTGCCTAACAGCGTTCCGAGTAAAAAACCTGCCATGGTCTCTCCCACCGTAACACCGACATGCCCCCATAGCTCACCGCTGACCGCATCCTTGCCAATCTGAGAGAAGATTTTGCTTGGGTAGCTGAACAACAGTACATCAATCCACTTCATCCGGCCCGCGATTTCCCATAGTACAAATAAAAACAATAAAATAGCTGTCTGTACACCTGTCACCAGTCGCCGCTGCGAACGTCTGCCACGCCGATACTCATGATGCAGTTCTTGAATCCAGCGCCGCTCATCAAGCCGATCCGCTTCATCCCTCATGGTTTAACTCACTCCTTTGCTCCCGAAGCCTCCAGTTCACCCCATATTTCATGAAAAAGCTCATTAAAGCCCGGCTGCTCGCGTGCATAAAAAGGTTGAGCTTCTCGAATGGATTGCGGAATTTCGAAAGTACGCCGAATGTGGCCTGGGTTGCGGCCCAGCACAATAATTCGGTCGCTGACCGCGATCGCCTCAGCCAAATCGTGTGTAACCAAAATAGCCGTCTTTCTCCGCTCACGCAAGGTTTCGGCAATCAGGTCTTCCAGCTCCAGCTTGGTCTGATAATCCAACGCAGAAAACGGCTCATCCAGCAGCAGGAGTCCTGGATTGGTCGCCAGCGTTCTCACCAGCGCCACACGCTGACGCATTCCTCCAGACAGCTGAGACGGATGCAGATGCTCCTTACCTTCCAGGCCCATGCTCTTCAGCAGCAGCTGTGTCCGCTCGCGCGAAGCCTCATCAACCCTCTTGCCCAGCTCCAAACCCAACAAGGCGTTATCCATAATCGTCCGCCACGGAAACAGATAGTCCTGCTGGAGCATATAGCCGACCTCTTGGCTCGGGCCGCTTACCGGCTGTCCTTGCAGCAGCACCTGGCCTGCTGCTGGACGAAGCAGCCCGGCGATCATGGACAGAATCGTCGTTTTGCCACAACCGCTCGGACCGACCAAACTGACGAACTCCCCTGTCGCTACGGAAAAATCGATATGCTCAACCGCCAGCGAAGCTTCTCGATCCGTTACATACACATGTGTTACTTGCTTCAGCCTCACCATCGGAATTGTTACACTCGAAGGAGGAGTACTTCGGTCCCCGATCATGGCGAACCTCCAGTGTCGGCATCTGCATCCGCAGCTTCGGTCGTGCTCACTTTCGCAGACGAACCGGTGTTTTCAATTGCCTGCCGTGCAAAGCTCGAATTCACCAGCTTATCCAGTGCAACGGGACTTTTCAACTCTCCCGCCGAGGCCATGACATCCTGTAGATTCTTCCATTCCTTTTCCTCAATGATTGGGTTCAAAGCATAGGTACCTTGTTCCTTGTAACGCTTGATACTGCTCGTCAGAACCGCCAATTCTGTATCGTTGAAATAGGGGGTAATCACCTCGGCAATCTGTCCAGGTGAATGTGTAGCAATCCACTGCTGTGCCCGGTATACAGCGTTTGTAAATTTTTGCGCGGTCTCGGCATTTGTGTTCAGATAGCTTTGTTTAGCCATATATACCGTATACGGCAGTTCACCACTCTCCACACCGATAGAGGCAACTACCCGCCCACGGCCTTCCTTTTCAAAAATAGATGCCTGTGGCTCAAACAACTGCACATAATCCCCTGTACCAGAGCCAAATGCAGTAGCCACGTTGGCAAAATCAATATTTTGAATCAGCTTCAGATCCTGATGAGGATCAATGCCGTGCTTGCGCAGCGTAAATTCCAGCGACATTTGTGGCATTCCGCCCTTGCGTTGCCCCAGAAAATTTTGTTTTCTCAGCTTTTCCCAGTTAAAGCTACCCTGCGTTTGACGAGCAAACAAAAACGTCCCGTCCTTCTGTGTCAGTTGGGCAAAGTTAATAACGGGGTCCTCTGCCCCTTGCTGATACACATAAATGGATGTTTCCGCGCCGATCAGCGCGATATCGGCCTGATTGGACAGCAGCGCCGTCATCGCCTTATCCCCACCTGGAATGGTCGCTAATTGGACATCCAGTCCCTCCTGAGCAAACATCCCCTGGCTCAAGGCTACATACTGCGGCGCATAAAAGACCGTGCGGGCTACCTCACCCAGTCTAATCTCAATCGCCTGCTCCCCCTTGGGTGCGCACCCGCTGAGCAGCAGCAATCCGAGCAGTACCGCAGCCACCACAGTTTTGCAACGAGCGCCGGTTTTCATCCTTGTTCCCTCCCCACCTTTTACATCGTTGATTTCATATATTGTTATGCAACTGTCTATATAATGGTTAATCGCATACAAAAACCCCGCGTTCGCCCAGGAACACGGGGTAGATGCATATCGGATCACATTACAGCTCGTATATGGATGTATATTTTTCTTCCAGATAGTCGGCAAGATAATCCGGGTTCAGATCCTCACCCGTAATGGCTACGATCAGCTCAGACGGCGTCCGGCTCTTGCCATAACGGTATATCCGTTCGGTCAGCCATTGCTTGATCGGCTCAAGCTCTCCAGCAGCAACCAGTTCATCCAGGTTTGGCAGTTCCTTACACAACGTCGCCAAAATTTGCGCCGCATACATATTGCCAAGCGAGTAAGAGGCAAAATAGCCGAAATCACCGCCGGACCAATGAACGTCCTGAAGTACGCCCAGCCCGTCATTGGGTGGGAGAAGCCCCAGATACTCCTTATATTTCGCATTCCACACCTCTGGAAGGCGCTTCACATCCAGCTTTTCATTAAACAACATCTTTTCAATTTCATAGCGGATAATGATATGTAAATTATATGTCAGCTCATCCGCTTCAATCCGAATTAATGAATTTTCCACACGGTTAACGGCCCGGTAGAATTGCTCTGCCGTAACCTTCGCCAAGCGATCAGGAAAATGCTTTTGCAAGTCTTCGTAATATCGATCCCAGAAAGCGCGACTGCGTCCGATTTTATTTTCCCACAACCGGGACTGGGATTCATGAATCCCCATGGAGGTTCCTCCAGACAGAAGCGAGCCTGCCAGCTCAGGGGCAATATTTTGCTCATACAGCGCATGACCGCCTTCATGCAATGAGCTAAAGATAGCACTGGTCACATCATCTTGCAGATAATGTGTTGTTATGCGTACATCACCCGGGTTTAATCCTGTTGCAAAAGGATGTACACTTTCATCCAAACGACCTGCGTCAAAGTCATAACCCATTTGCCCTAAAATAAACAGGCTGAACTTCTCTTGCTGCTTTACATCAAACACACCGTCCAGAAAGCTCTTATCTGGCTGGTTGGGTGAAGCCTGAATTTTGGACAATAGCGGTACAAGACGCTTTTTAAGCCGATCAAACACGGCATCCAGCTTCTCTACTGTCATATCCGGCTCATATTGATCCAAGAGCGTATCATATTCCGTGTCCTTGATTCCCCAGTAACCGATGAATTCACGCTTCATATCAACGATTTTCGACAGATACGGTTCGAATCCGGCAAAATCGCTATGTTCCTTGGCTTCCTCCCATTTGCTCTCTGCCTGCGCAGCAAGAATGCTGTATTCTCGGTAACGGTCTGCCGGAACTGAACGATTCAGATCATAATTTTTACGGCATTCCTCTACCAATCTGCGATCATTGTCCTCCAATTGCTCCAGTTTGTCCTCTGCGGCAAAAAATTGCAGCAATTGTCCCATTTCATCCGAAATCATCAGCTTGAACATTTCAGTGGACAGCATACCCAGCGTTTCCGAACGAATGTCAACACCTTTACGTGGAGCACCTGTGCGCAAATCCCAGTGCAGCAGCCCTACAGCCTCGCCATAACTACTGATTTTGTGGGAAAGTTCCTTTAATGCCGTCAATTGATCCAACGTCTGTTGCTCCATCATTGAGTCACCTCTTTAACTAAAAATGGATAAAACTTTAAAAAGCTTATACTTGATGATAATGATTTTAAAAAGTATAATCAACACACAACATGCACGACCAGCTTCTGGTGCACACTTTAAAGACGCCAGCCAGTACATATAAATGAAGGAGTAAAGCCTGATTTACGGCCTGTGCGGACCGGAATTAGGCTTCTTCCATGCTGGTCTATCGTCAATCATGAACCAAAAATAAATTGTATACGGAGGGAACAACCGTGGATCACATCAAAGAGATTTTGGAGTACAACCGTGTTTTCGTAGAAAACAAAGAATACGAGGCCTATCGTACGGGCAGGTTCCCTAACAAAAGAATGGTCATCATAACGTGTATGGATACTCGGCTCACCGAGCTGCTGCCCAAAGCTATGAATCTGCGCAACGGCGATGTCAAAATTATCAAAAATGCGGGTGCAATCATCTCCCAGCCTTTTGGAAGTGTAATGCGTAGCGTACTGGTTGCCCTGTATGAGCTTGAAGCGGACGAGGTTCTGGTTATAGGACACTATGAATGCGGTATGGCTGCGCTGAACGCTGACCATATGGTCAATGAAATGCTGGATCGCGGTATTTCGCAAGAAGTGCTGAATACGCTGGAAAATTCGGGAATCAAGCTGAACAAATGGCTGAAAGGTTTTGACAATATTGAAGAAGGGGTCGGAAGTACTGTAAAGCTTATTAAAAACCATCCTCTTCTCCCACCCAATACACCTGTTCACGGAATGGTCATTCACCCGGACACTGGAGAATTAACGCTTGTGGTTGACGGGCATCAGCAGTAAACCTTCCCTCTAAAATGGGGTAACAGCAAAGCCAAGACTGAATGTTATCTAGGTAGTTTAAGATCGTATTTACGATCTTAAACTACCCTTTTTTATAAAAAAAAGTATATATACGTGCCAAATGTTTGAGCTATTTGGAGCTACCCTATGGACGGTCTGTGTGAAAGTTGTCAAACCATACAGTTTCAGTGTACACTTTTTATGAAGCAGCAGAATATCTGCCACACAGCTGTTACAACCATTACTATAATGGATGAAGGAGATAAGAATCGATGAATTTACTATCGTATGGTCTGTTGGGGCTTCTCGCCAGAGAGGAATCCTCCGGTTATGATCTGATGTTGCGTATCCAGCCCTTTTGGCAGGCCAAGCACAGCCAGATTTATCCGCTGCTGGCCCGCATGGAAAGCAAGGAACTGCTAGCCTCCCGATGGATTCAACAGTCCGACAAGCCTGATAAAAAAATGTATACCATTACCGACAAGGGAATCCATATGCTTCAGCAATGGTCCCAGGAATCAGTGGCCGCTCCGGTTACACGGGATGAATTAAGTCTTCGACTGTTCTGCCTTTGGTTGACGGACAAAAGCAGTGCCAACCGCATGCTGGAGGAACGCAAACGCCATTTCATTCAGAAAATCCGGCATTTGGAGGATATACTGGAGGGCATTCCCGCGGAAGATTTACATTTTGGCAGTAAGCACTTCGGTGACTACATTTTAGTGCAAAAAGGGCTTATGAACGCTAAAGCAGGCTTGGAATGGTGCCAGTTGGTTTTGCGCATGCTGCTTGCCGGGGACGTCAGACCGGACACCAATCCGTTTGCGCTTAAATCGCAAGGCTGAATGCATTAGTCAATCTAGGCATAGGATTTAGGTATCGTCATCTTTAAATTTTAAAATGTTCAAATTCTTTGAAACCCTTTTCCATTCATTTCGTATTACGGGTAAGCGGTTGTTTGACCTATAACAAACCAAATTGCTGAGGGGGATTATATTTACATGAAGAAGGCATTTACTTTGAAAAATATGATGATGCTGATGATGGCTTTTACATTGTTGATTGCTATGATTGCACCATCTACAGCTGATGCAAGGCGAGGTGGCGGATTTAAATCCGGACCAAGATCTTATCAATCTACACCAAGCAAGGCGACTGACAGCAGCGGCATCAATAAGTCTGATAGCGGAACCAAATCCAGTGCAGCTGCGGGCAACACAAGCAGAACCGGTGGATTCCTCGGCGGTGGCGGCGGCTTCCTCAAAGGTATGATGCTGGGTGGCTTGGCAGGCATGCTCTTTGGCGGACTGTTCGGCAACATGGGTGCACTGGGCAGCTTGCTCGGCCTTGCCGTCAACGTTCTTGCCATATACGTCCTGATCATGGTTGGTGTAGGTATCTACCGAGCCGTCAAAAATCGCCGCAGACCTGATGACTCTCGTGGAGGCCGTTACTAAGCTATGATTTTGAGTATGGACGAAATTATTAACGCGATTTGTCTGCATATGGCTGAACGCAAGGGCGTTTAGCCCACCGATGTGGTTGTAGAATTAAGCTGGGAAGAGGACACAGGCTATACGGCTGAGGTTCATGTACAGGGCCGCAGTCAGTATTTGGTAGAGGCGAATATGATTGAGGCTATCCTCCGTTACCTGCATTCTGAATACAATATTCGCGCTTACCGCGAGCAAGTCAGACTGGATCTGGATGAGGAAATTACAGCAATTGTCCAAACCTAAACGTATATCACACAGAATAGTCGTATTAAGCACGTTATAAAAATAAAAGAACCGACCTTTGCTTAATGCAAGGATCGGTTCTTTTTTTAGTACTCGTTTCGTTATTATAGCTTGGGACTCCAGTATTTATCTGAAATCGGGAAGTCAAATTCACCTTACCTGCACCCGCGGCACCCTTTCGAGCAAGCCACTACCGTACATTTCCCGAAAAGGCTGCTCCTCCATATGAATATAGCCGATATAGCAGCCGCATTCTTTCATCCTACACGGGCGTTTGGCGCTAAGACCTTCCAAACCATCCCTGTACAGATGCCCAATTACACGTCGATCCTGATAGCAATGCTTTACACGTCCATCGCCTTGAACATAAAATACTTCCTCTCCGGCACGACATGCTCGCCCCTGACTGCTGTAATCCTGCAAATTCCATTGAAAATAAGGGTCGATTGCGGCCAATTCATCCACCTCAGCATCCGTATAATAATGGGGTCGATCCTTGTAGGCGTTGATCCATATATAAACATTCTTTGGAAGTTGCGATCGTAAGGAACGAATAGCCGGAAATGCCTGTCTCAATCCGACTGTACCGACACTAAAGGAAATACCAAGTTCATATAACTTCATAGCCTGTGATATAAAGGCTTGCTCTTTTGTCTCTCCAGGGTGATATGTAGCCCACAGCGCAGCAGTGTCCGGATTCAGTTCCTTCGCCCAATCCAGCTTAGCCGATAAATTCGTCTGTACTGCCACTTTTTCCACATGCGCCATATGGGAAAATTCAATCATGGTCCTGCGATACCAGGAATGAATCAAGGCTTCTCCATACGGATTAAAAAAAATGGAAAGTTGATGTCCCAAAGCCCCCTGCTCCCGCACCCAATCGGCAAAACGCTCCAACTGGGCCCTATCCTTGTCCAACGTCTCCCGACTATCCACGTTTTTGCTGAACGGACAGTAAGGACAAGCATAGTTGCAGGAGGTCAACGAACCACGATAATAAAGGGTTGCTCTCATGCTCCTTCATACCCTTCCATGCGTTCACGTACAGCCGTGGAGATCATCCAGTCCCCAATCGCATCAGAATAGGCCATCCCTTCCTCCGTGAGTCGCAGTATGCCCTCTTCAACGACCGCCATATCCGATTCCAGCAGCAACGACATTCCTGTAAAATCATCAGACAGAGATACACCAAAGCGCTCAGCGTAGGCTGATAAGTTCAAGCCTTCCCGATGAAGAAGCGCTTTTAGAATAAAACGCCGTTTGCTTTCTTCCGCATTTAAAATAAATCCGTAGTCTGCCAGATCATGACGCTCCGCAGCAACGTAATCTGCGATAATACTGCGAGTCGCTGCCGCGCTAACACCGTACCGACTCGCATAGTGTACATTGCGCGTATAAGAGCGAGCACCACAACCCAAACCAGCCATGCCTTCCTCCTGACAGCTATATGGCAAAAGCTCCTTGTCAGACGCACCCTCATTTTTAGCAAAACGGCGCATGGAATATTGTATATATCCTGCCTGCTTAAGTCTTTCACGTGCCGCTTCATACAAGCTTAGGCGAATATCATGCTCCAGCCCGGTATAACCCGGCTTCAAAATCGTATTTTCTCGAATATATAGCGGATAAAGAAAAATCTCTCCCGGCGAGTAAGACAGAGCTTCTTCCAGAGAATATAGCCAGGTTTCCAGCGTTTGACCAGGCAGTCCATAGATCAGATCTACGTTGAGCAGAGGGAAATTATATTCCACCAGCCGCGCAAGCGCTTCACGCACCAGCTTAGGCTTCTGAGGTCGATAAATGGCTGTACTCTCTGATTCTACAAAGCTCTGGATTCCCATACTGACACGATCTGTCCCACGGCGCTTGAGCACCTCCAGCCGATCCTCAGTCACCGTATCGGGAGAGGTTTCCACCGAAATAGAAGCACGCTTAGGGTCTAGCCCCATTATATTTTCTGCAATGTTAAACAGGCGTTCGACCAAAGGTGCCTCCAGTAGAGTCGGTGTACCTCCCCCGATTGCAAACCGCGAAAAAGGCCGTCCGCCCATCATAGGCGCCCATTGCCGGGCTTGTCTTTCAAGCGCATCCACATACTCCTTATGTACATCCAGCCGCTTGTCCGGCAAGGTGAATAGGTTGCAAAATCCACAGCGAGCCGCGCAGAACGGAATATGCATATACAAAAAGTAGTTCTCCAGCTCCTCTTTCTCCCATAACTCCCGCAATGAAAACGGTGTATCAAACGCTCGATAAGCCGTTTTGTGCGGATAAGAGTACAAGTAGGAGCGGTAGGGAGCCTCACGGATCGTGCGTGCCCATTCAGCAGGATTCTCAGGCCACGATAACCTGGGAGCTGCCGAGATCACATCCTTTCCCCAGAGGGTATCGGTAGTTGCTCCTGTTGGGTGCGGATGATTCGGATTTATGGCTTTCATTTCTGCTCCCTCCTCGCGCTGGATTGATTTCTTTGCATTTTACCAGTGCAATTTATATTTCTTTGACCTTACAAAATAAATTCGCGATAAGGCACATTCCATACTACCTCATGCGCCAGACGATGCCCTTCGTAGCCATCCTCACCATAAGCCGTGCCATGATCTGAAAAAACCATACAAAACGTCTTGCCCCGCTTCCGTAAAGCATCAAACAAGCGGCCAAGTTGCCCATCCACATACCGCAAGGCCGCTCGCTGAGACTCCACTGAATCCTTAACAGAACCCTCTACAAAATAATGATTAGGTCCATGGATCGCTGATACATTCAGAAACAAAAACAAGCGCTGTGCCGGGTCTGCCTTTTCCAGCAGCTTCAAGGCATGATTCACCTGATGCTCCGTCGAACGGGGATTTGTAACACCAAAGGTCATACGCCAGTAGCTTTCTTGAAAATACCCAGGAAGCACCTTGGCCAGCTTATTTTTCTTCGTAAAAAAAATAACGCCACCGATGCAGATGGTTCGATAGCCCTCGTTTTCCAGCCCGGATACAATATCCGGAGCATCAAACAGCCAGGTGTATGGATGCGTTCGCAGTCCTGTGTCCTTTGTATGAAACAACCGGATGTGTGATGCTTTATCCGGATTCGCAGGAGTCGGCAAAAATCCGCAAAAAAAAGCATGATGTGCGGCATAGGTAAAGCTGCCGGGTGTATGGCGCTTTTCCCACGGTCCGGAGCCGCATAAATTCGGACAGTTCTCTTCCTCCAGCTTCGCTACATCATATCGCAGCGTATCAAGCGTAACCATGACAATATCATGAGAGCCGACAATTTGATTCATATCAGTCATCATTAGTCTTTCCTTTCAAAGCCGCACTTCTATTGATGAGCTGGAGCATTTCCCATTCATACGGATTCCAGCCCTGATGTTGCACCCGATACAGCAAGTCACCGAATGGATTTACATCCAAAACGTAGGGACGACCGCCATGAGCCGGAACCAGTACATCCAGTCCAGCG
>NZ_ASSB01000249.1:0-3945 GCF_000520755.1 Paenibacillus sp. 1-18 | reverse complement strand
TAAAATAGGCTGTCGAGACTTTCTCGACAGCCTGAGTCGGCCATCAGGCCGGCTCTTTGTTTTTATTTCATCGCAATGCAATTATGGCTGTTCACAAATTCTAATCTATGATACATTAAAATAATGTTTTTCCGGCTTGTTTCGGAGGAACCGCGGTTCGCAACCATCCCGCGCTATCAAAACTAGGAGGCTTTCATGTTTAATCTGCTATGGGGGGCAGCCTTTGTCCTTGTCAACTTTATGTTCTTTTTGCTGTGTTATCGTTTGTTCGGTAAAAAAGGATTGTACGCCTGGATTGGTGTTGCTACCGTGCTGGCCAACATTCAGGTTACCAAAACCATTGATCTGCTCGGCATTACCACGACATTGGGAAATACGATGTATGTTTCTATGTATATGGCCAGCGATTTGCTGAATGAAAAATACGGGCCTAAAGAGGCACGCAAAGCGGTGTGGTTCGGCTTTTTCACGCTGATTATGACAACAATCACGATGCAGATGGTACTGCTGTTCCAGCCGACTGCAACGGATTTTGCTCAGGCACCGATGCAACAGCTATTCGGATTGCTCCCAAGGCTTGCACTTGCCAGCTTGACGGCCTATGCAGTCAGCCAGTTGCTGGACGTGCGTCTGTATGCCTGGATTCGCAAGTTTTTCCCGAAGCGCCATCAGCTCTGGATTCGCGGTAATGGCAGCACGATGATCAGCTCGTTTATAGACACGCTCATTTTCTGTAGTATTGCCTTTTACGGTTATGCATGGGGGATATGGCTGGAACTGTTGTTTACCACCTATATTTTAAAATTCGTACTGACCGCGGCAGGTACACCGATTTTGTACATCGCACGCAATTTCCGCTTTATAGAAGAGGAGGAGCAAACGCTCAAGCCATAATTGGCTTGGGTGTGACCCTCCTTTTTTTCTTCCTTTTTTAAAACACAAATGAATGTATTGTATTAAGCTTATCCCAGCACCGTCAGTTCTTTTGGAAAAGAGGTCAATACTTCTACACCACCAGAGATGACCAGAACGTCATCTTCAATCCGCACACCGCCAAGACCTGGCACGTAGATGCCCGGTTCTATCGTGAACACGAAGCCCTCATGAAGCAGGTCGTTATTGCCTCCGTGGACAGATGGGTACTCATGTACACTCATGCCAAGACCGTGTCCAACCCGGTGGTTAAAGGCAGGGCCATATCCGGCGGCTTCAACAACAGCCCGTGCAGCCTGGTCTACAGATGCGCAGGTTACTCCCGGGCGAATGGCGGCAATCCCGGCTTCGTTCGAGCGGAGAACCGTATTATATATCGTTTCCAGCTCGGTCGACAGCTTTCCAAAAGCAAAAGTACGCGTAATATCCGAAGCATAGCCGTCGGAGTATACGCCCATATCAAACATGAGCAGATCGCCGTGCTGCAGCTTGCGGGTGCCTGGAACACCATGGGGGAGCGCTGTTTTGGGTCCAGACAGCACCGTGGTGTCAAAGGATGGACCGTCTGCTCCGATTTTTTTCATCTGGTATTCGATTTCAGCCACCAGCTCGACCTCTGTCACGCCTTCACGTACATGGGTTAGGCCATGACGAAGAGCATCTTCCACCAAACGGGCAGCATGTTTGAGTCGTTGTACCTCCTCGGGAGTTTTTCTCACACGCATTTCTTGAAGCACAGGGCCAAGATCCACATATTGAGTGGCGCCAATGGCAGTATGTAGTTGCTCGTAACGGAGAACGGAGACGTGTTCCTTTTCCAGGGCGAATGCTTTCACTCCGCTGCCTGTGCGTTGGCGCAGCAGATCATATGGATTGTCCGTATCGGTGTGGGTGGATATGCGGGTTACGGAAGAAGCCGCTTGGGCGGCTTCTGCATCCAGGGCAGGCACGATCAGTTCAGGCTCTTGATCCCGAAGTAGTACCAGGCCGAGAAAGCGTTCATGCGGCTCGCTGGCAAAGCCTGTCAGGTAGTAAATGTGCTTGGGATCAGTCACGAGTAGACCGTCCCAAGCTTGTGACTTCAGCTCATCATACAGCCGGGTTATTTTATCATTCATTCAGATTGATTCCTTTCATGTACTGTTCATTATAGCTCTTATGATATAACTATTTATAGCTTAGAATCGTTTATCCTCGTTCCTGACTTAATGCTTGTAGGCGAGCCTTCACATTCTGATCATAAAAACCGCCATGGTAGCAGATTACCTTCTCAGCATCCAATACAGTCAGTTTATCTAGGCTTTTCAAGGCCAGTGGCATATCCGGCGTAGCCGACTCTGCAGGACCAACCAGTTCACCTTCGACGACGCGCAGCTCATCCGCTGCCAAAAGCAGCTTTTGCGCAGGCACATACAAGCTGATATGCCCTGGTGTGTGGCCAGGTGTATGAATAATTTGTATTCCCCCGCCATAAGGTAGTTGCTCTCCGTCCTTAAGAATATGAGCAAAACGCAAGTCTGGCAGGCGACGAATCATATCCTGGGCTTGCTGCTTGAATACAGTATCCATCTGGTTGATCCGTTCCGGTGTCAGCTTCACAAACGGCCGTTCCCCTGTCATGTAAGGAATGTCATCTTTATGAGCCAGCAGGACCGTATTTGGCAGCAAGTCCAGCAATGCGTGCACATTCCCGATATGGTCAATGTCCTGATGTGTTAAAATAATTCTCCTCAGATGGTTGATATCCTCTCCCACATCAGCAATAGCCTTGCGCAATAGCTCTAATTGACCGAGCATTCCTGTGTCAATGAGCGTAAGTCCATCCTCATCCTTGAGCAGTACAGGATAAATGGTCGTCTTTCCAAAAAAGGATTCCATAGGTACTTTCAGAATCAAGATTTGAGACCCAATATTCATATTAAGCTGCTTCAGAATCCTTTGAACTCTGAAGCATACCTCCTCATCTTATGTTGTTAAACGGATTGATCGGTCAAGCTGTTGTGTGTCCTATCTTCTATTATAAAACCCTTTGTGTCTAATCCGCAAAACAACTCGATATGGCTGTTCCGGCGCTTGTCTTGTACAATGAATAAATCACCACATCAGGAGGCGGATATGAATGATGAATCAGGAGCAATCTTTTTCCATTGAATTTGCGCGCAGGGAGGATCTTCACGATATTGTGGATATTTATAATTCTACGATTGCGGGTCGAATGGTCACGGCAGATCTGGAGCCGGTGACAGTGGAAAGCCGTATTCCGTGGTTTGAGGCTCATCAGGAGAACCATCGGCCGCTGTGGGTTTTGAGGCAAAAAGGGGTCATTGCCGGGTGGGCCGGTCTCCAGTCCTTTTACGGTCGTCCAGCTTATAATGGTACGACAGAAATCAGCATTTATGTTCATGAGGATTTCCGTGGAACCGGAACCGGAAGTCGTCTGGTACAGCATATGCTAGAAGAATGCCCAAGACTGGGTGTTACAACGCTGCTGGGATTTGTGTTTGGTCACAATGAGCCGAGTATTGCGTTGCTGCGAAAATTTGGTTTTGAACAATGGGGTTTTTATCCGCGTGTCGCCATACTGGATAACATTGAACGGGATTTGGCTATATTGGGTAGACGAGTGGATGATGTTGAGGGATAACGAGAATAACAAGCGAGCGTGCAAAGATCGTTTAATTAAAAGGCTGTCTCCAAGTCTTATACGCTGTAAGGCGTGTGATTTTGAAAGCAGCCTGTTTCTTTACTTTTAACGGTGAGGTCTGAAACGAATACTGTGAAAAATTTGATTAAGCACCTCAGATAACACCAGACCGACAGCAATGGCTCCTGCGATCATCAGTGTGCTTATGGCCAGTTCCAGTGCTTGGGGATAATTATGTTGTACAAACTGACGCATAGCATTATAGGCCATGCCTCCTGGAACGAGTGGAATCATGCCTGCCACGCTGAAAATAATCACAGGCATTTTGTACAGTCGCGCAAAGCCTTGACTGACAATGCCGATAAGGA
>NZ_ASSB01000248.1:0-27853 GCF_000520755.1 Paenibacillus sp. 1-18 | reverse complement strand
GCAGTTGCTTCCAACCGCCGCCCCCATGCTCGAATCGGCAGACCAGGGAGCCAAACACGGCGGTCAGCATCGGCATGAACAGGAGCGCATGCATTGTGAGCATGGCTGACAACAGCAACAGCCAGTTTCCTCCCGGGTTCGCCAGCAGACCAACCAGGACCGCAATCGCCGGACTGACGAGTGCGAGCAGCCAGACGGGCGATTTAGCCATTTTCATACGTTCGACAGAAAGCAGCCGTACATATCCTCCGAACATTACGCCACATCCTTTCGGCAAAAATGGGCCGCTGTCAGCAGGCTGAGAAGCACACCCGTTCCGCAGCCGATGGACGCAAATATCCACGCTTGAGGCGCAGCCCATGCGAATTGCGGCCAAGCCAGCGGAAACCATTCGGACAGCTGTGAAGCAAACAGGCTGCCGATACCCAGCGTAATGCCCAGTGTTACAGGCAGCGCCTGATTTTGGAACGTGACCGTTAGCCACAACAGCAGCACGAGCACAGGCAGCGTGCCGCCCAAAGGCCAAAATCCGAGCCGCAGCAATTCGCCCATCGGCGCAGACTCTTCCCCGAAACCAAGAAGCATTCCCAGCCCCCACGTTCCCACTGTCAGGAGCAGACAGGACACGCATAGCATTCCGATGGCCAGCGTGAGCTTGGCCATATAGACGCTGAACTTGGAAATAGGCAGGGCCAGCAGCTGCTTCCAGGAGTTAGACGAATGCTCCACATTCGCCAGCATGGAAGCGATCATAGTAGCTCCTAACACCAGCGCAAGAGGTACGAACAGAGCAATGTTATCCATCAAGGCTTCCCACAAACGGCCTCTATATCGCGGAATCAGATAGTCATAGCGGAGTCCGAAGTTCAGTCCCTGCATCGCCACCAGTCCAATGGGACCGAGGAATACCAGGAACCAGATTCCCTTTCGGCGTGCTTTGAGCAGATCCGCCTTCAACGCCCGCAGCATCATAGGGAGCCCCCTCTTTTGCCCACCACTTGCATGAACATATCCTCCAGCGATTTGCGGCGCTCCTCCACACGATACACGGCATGCGTATTTTCGACCAATCTTCTGACCAGCAATGCAACAGCCGCATCATTCATGTTCTCAAAATCCAGTGCAGCTCCGACCTTCACCGAATGGTAGCCCTGTTCACGTGCAATCAGTTGAGCAGCTTCCGGCTCCGATACTACGATACGAATGCCCCCTGCGGATTCCTGGCGGAGATTGTGAATCGTATTTTGAAAGACCAGCTCGCCCTCACGGATAATACCGACGGTATTTGCCATCTGTTCCACCTCGCTCAGCAGATGGCTGGATACCAGTACGGTGATCCCCCGTTCCTTGGGCATCGCCTGAATCAATTCGCGCATTTCCTGAATACCCTCCGGGTCCAAACCATTCGTTGGCTCGTCCAGAATGAGTACTTCGGGATTCCCGAGCAGCGCCGCTGCAATGCCAAGTCTCTGCTTCATGCCTAGCGAGTAGCCTTTGACCGGGCGTTTGGCATGCTTGGTCAGTCGAACGACCTCCAATACGTTCGCAATATTCTCTTTGGGCACATTCAGAATGCGGCGAATGGCCTCCAGATTTTCGATTGCGTTCAAATGACCGTAATACGAAGGATACTCTACCAACGAGCCGACTTTACGCAAAATATCGAGCTTATGCCTCCGAATATCCTGTCCGAATATGCGGATCGTTCCCCGGGTTGGGCGAATGAGTCCAAGCAGCATTCGGATCGTTGTCGTTTTTCCCGCCCCATTCGGGCCGAGAAAACCGTAAATATCTCCACGCCCTATTTTCAGGTCCAGTTGGTTAACCGCAGCACGGCCTTTGTATATTTTGCTGAGACCGTTCGTTTCAATAATATATTCGTTCAAGTTCCTCACCTCGACACCTATCGTAACGTACCGAGTTTAAAGCTGAGGGAACCCCTTGTTTAAGTTTTGTTTAAAAAACGGATTTGTGTTCCGGCAGAGGAACTGACAATATCCCTCTCCAGATTCATTTCACGAGCCAGCAATTCCGTAATTGCCAAGCCAATCCCTGCTCCTTTTTCACAAGACTGGCGCTCCATTCCCGGCCCTTTATCTGCAATAACTAACGCCGATTTTCCGTAATACTCCTGTACATGAATACCAATATAACGACCTGATGCAGCATGGCGAACTACATTTTGGAATAGATTATCCAGCAAACGGCGGAAGCCCTGCTCATCGACCTTCCACATGATACTATGCTCAGGCAGATCGATATCCACCTCAAAGCCTTCCTTTTCCCACACTGGATACCAGCTGGCTGCACACTCCCGCACCAGCCGCAGGATATCGCGCGGTTCGGTTCTCAATGTGGATTTACCACTCGACAGCAGATTATAGGTGAGCAGGTTGTCGATCAGACTTCCGAGGTCTTTCAGCTTATTTTCCATTAACATAATGGACTGTCTTCCCTTGACACTCAAATTCTCCGTATCCAATGTGTACAGATGGTTGCGTACAACCGTAAGCGGTGTCCGAATATCGTGTGACAGATCCGCAACCAGCCTTTTTCGCAGCTCTTCCTCCTGTCGCTCACGTCCCCGGCTATCTGCCAATTGCTCAACCATCTGATTGAACGCCTCCTCCAGCTTGCCGATTTCATCCGGGCGTCCAGTGGTGACAAGGATAGGCAATCCATCCTCACCTCGTTGCGACATGGCCGCCTGAAGCCGCACCAGTCTGTGCCGAATGCCTACAAAGAACAGGAGAGACACGAATATAAAACCTGCAAGGATCAATACAATAAATATGAGGTAGTACATCAACATACTGCTATCTGTATGCTGCTGTTCAAAGAATGAATGGGGCACTTTTAATACCATGTAGCCCTGATTCACATCTTCTTTGCCGCCGCCAATAAAGGCCACTACTGTGAACTGTCCCTCGTAGCTTACTTGCTTCATAAAGGCAATAGCCTGCCCCGCACTCCATTGATTCGGGATATCCGGTTGTGTGGGTAGCTCCAGTCTTGTTTTCCCGGTGGCATCCACCCAAAATATTTGTGAATCGGGAAAAATATCCCGCTGTATTTTGCGCAGATGGGCTGAGATTTGCTCGGGTGTGTTCCCCTTCAAGGCTATAGCTTCACGATGCCAGCTACTTTCGGTACTGGTAGTTGAGGGATAGTGTGGGTTTTTAGGCGTGGAATTCATCTCCCAGTTAGACAACATACTATAAATAAGCACCGTAGCAGGCAGCACGATGGGCAATAACAACATGGCTACCACAATAATGAGCAGATAGCGAAATAACAGAGAACTCCCAAAACGTCCTCCCTGACCAAGCCCCGAGCTACGACGCAGCCTTCCCCAACTATTACGTGGCCTGCTCATTACGCCTTCACCCGATAGCCTACACCACGGATCGTTTCTATGATTCGGGGATTCGCAGGGTCAATCTCCAGCTTCTCGCGCAGGTGCCGGATATGAACCATCAGCGTTTTATCTCCGTCGATATACGGATCGCCCCACACAGCCTCATACATTTGCTCCTTGGTCATAATTTGGCCCAAATGCCGCAGCAAATAAGCAAAAATATGATATTGCTTGCCTGTTAACGTAATTTCTTCCCCGGTATCACAATTCACAATACGGTTATCAGGAGGATACACCGTGAGATGTGCCAGTTGTATGGATTCTTGGGATGCGGCACCTGTTCGACGCAACAAAACCTCCATCCGTGCAATAAGCTCATCGGGATGAAAGGGCTTGGTCACATAATCGTCGGCAAAATCCAGCCCTTGCAGCTTATCATCAATGGAGGTACGGGCTGACAACATAAGAATCGGAAGCTCCGGGCGCTCCTTCTTGAGCCGCTTGCCAATGGTGAATCCATCCAGACCAGGCAGCATCACATCCATAATAACGAGCTGACACGTACGGGCTGCCTCCACAGCCCCATCCCCACTGCGAAGCCACCTTACAGCGTAGTTCCGTTCTTCCAAATATTGATGCATCCATGCACCGATATCCTGATCATCTTCAATGTATAACACATTTGTTTTCATCGTAGGCACCTGCTTATCGTTTTTCTTTTATGTAATGGGCATTATAGCATTTATGGTACATAACCCGCTTAAAAAGGTTAATAACTACCTTATACGACATACGCTATACGATTTCAAATTTTATTGCTCGTAAAAAAGGAGGCTATTCCATGCTACTGGAAGCGGTATACCATCACCCGAAGCGCAATTGGGCTTTTGGCTATGATCATGAAACGATATTTTTACGGCTTCGCACCAAGAAAAATGACCTGACCGCCGTGCACGCTCTGACTGTAGATAAGTACGACTGGGGACGTACCCGGCAGCTTGTTCCGATGTCCAAATTTGCCACCGACGGCAGGTTTGATTACTATGAATGCACTGTAAAGCCTACTCATCGCCGGCTGAAATATGGGTTTTTACTGGAAGATGGAGAGGAACGCCTTTGGATGAATGAGAACGACTTTACTACCGAGGAACCCCAAAATGCAGATAATCTGTTCCAATACCCGTTTTTGAATCCGATTGATATTCTGAAGCCTCCTGCATGGGTGAAGGAGGCCGTGTTTTATCAAATTTTCCCTGAACGCTTTGCGAACGGTGCCCCCTCCATTAGCCCGCAGGGTGCAGAAGCATGGGGCGGCAAGCCGCGAAGAGACAATTTTTTCGGTGGCGATCTACAGGGCATTCTGGATCATCTGGATCACCTGAGCAAGCTGGGAATTAGCGCTCTGTATATGACTCCTGTCTTCAAGGCAACAACGAATCATAAATATGATACCGAGGATTATATGGAGGTTGATCCGCATTTCGGGGACAAGGAAATATTAAAAAAACTGGTGAATGCCTGCCATGACCGGGGGATCCGGGTACTGCTGGATGCAGTTTTCAACCATTCAGGACGTACCTTTAAGCCATTCGTTGATGTGCTGGAAAAGGGCGAAGCCTCACCCTACAAGAACTGGTTCCATATACATAGCTTCCCGTTGGAAGTAGTCGACGGCACACCAACCTACGATACATTCGGGCTGGAGCCGATGATGCCGAAGCTGAATACGGAGCATCCTGAGGTGAAAAAGTACCTGTTGGGCGTGGCCAAACATTGGATTGAGGAGATCGGCATTGACGGCTGGCGGCTGGATGTAGCTGATGAGGTGGATCACGCCTTCTGGCGAGAATTCCGTACGACAGTCAAGCAGGCCAAGCCGGATGCGTACATTTTGGGCGAAATGTGGAATGAATCGTCTGAATGGCTCCAGGGTGACCAGTTCGATGCGACAATGAATTATCCGTTCACCTATGCGGTGAATGATTTTTTCGTCAAAAAAGTGACCGATGCCCAAAGCTTCGCCTTTGCCATCGGACAGCAGCTGGCCCGCTATCCGCAGCAGGCATCCGAGGTGGCCTTCAACCTGCTGGATAGCCACGACACGCCACGCCTGCTGACGCTGTGCGGAGGTGACAAGCGGCTGATGCGGCTAGCCGCTATGTTCCAGTTCACGTATATGGGCGCCCCGTGCATTTATTACGGTGATGAGATCGGCCTGGATGGAGATGCCGATCCCGGCTGCCGCAAATGCATGGAGTGGGACACCGACAAGCAGGATCATGAGCTATTCGACTTTTATCGCGAGCTGATTGCGCTTCGCAAGGCGCATCCGGCCCTCCGCGATAAGGGAAGCCTTACTTTTCTGGAGGCACAGCCGGAAAGCACATCCCTCGCTTACGCGCGCCGAAGCGAGGAAGAAGTGCTGCTTGTGTTACTCAATCGTTCCGATGAGGATCACGTATTTGAACTGGACATCCCCGAGCAGGAATGGCAATTAGCCTTCGGCGAAAGCCAGTGGTCCACAGGTGCAGAAGGCTTAAAAGCCAAGCTTCTACCCTATGGCTATGCCGTACTGAAGGCAGCACCTGTCCGAAAGACATAATGCCTATGTAGGTTCATACTGGTGAGAGACTAAACAAACACGACAATTTAAGTGAAACCGCCGGGAACAGGTTAGAAAACCTGTCTATCCCGGTGGTTTATTTGCGCCGACGATGTGGCTTTTACATAAAAAAGATTACTTGTTTTTAATATCCGTTCTGACGACCCCAACATCCGAAGCATTGATAGAAATAGGGTTGCCGCCTTGTCCTGTTTGAGCTGAAGATGATTGTCTGACGTCCACCGAGATTCTTTTATTCTTAAAGCCAGTTCGTCTCGTTCTTCCCAATCCAATGACCTCCTTCAATGAACGTAAATTTATATATGAATATGCCAGGGTAGGAGACTTGCATCAGCGAATAGCAGATTATAGAGAAAAAAGGCTAATTCAAACGCAAAAAGCGAGTATTTCCATCCATGTAAAAAAACCGCTTCTAGGCGACCCCTTTGAAGCGGTTTTTTCTGCTCTACCTGAGCCAGTACAGCGGTCTACGCAGGTTGCGTTTGTGTTTTCAACTGTATATATAGCTGGTGCGTCACCTGTTGAGGTTCAATGCCCAGCTCATCTTCCAATAGGCTGACGAAGCTTTCATAGTGCTTTTGTGCAGCAGCATAATCGCCCAACTGGGCATAGGCTGTCAGCAGCAGTCCGCAGATATCGTCTGAGTACGGCTCTCGTTGCTGGAGACTGATCAAGCGCTGGACAGATTTCCGGGTGCCGCCTGAGCGTAGCTCCTCTCTTGCCAGCTCAGAAGCACATGCCAGATACATATTGCGCAGCTTTTCCCTTTTCGCGTATGCCCATGGGTAATCGTGCTCCTCCAGATAGTTGCCACGGTACAGCTCCAGCAGGCTATCCATACGCGGCGTACCCCCGCTACCAGATGCGGCCCACTCGGATATTCCCCGCTCGAATAGCTCTACATCCGTAGCCCACCCATTGCGGTTCAAGCGGTAGCGATCCAGGTTGTATTCCAGTTTCGTATCCTGCATCCGTTCTTTCAACGCCTTGCGGATTTGGTAAATGGATGTGTGCAGGTGAACAACCGCCTTGTCCAAATGATATTCAGGCCACAGCGCATCCAGCAGCTGCTCCTTGCTAACCCAGTCTCCTTCATGGTGCAATAAAAAGGAAAACAGTTCCTGGGACTTTAATGTGCGCCATTTGAATGGCTTTGCTCCTACGGCTTCCTGACCATCCTCCAAAATTTCAAGCTTCTGAAAACACCGTACCTTCGGTGTCTGCTTTACTATGACCCCCGAAGTGGAAAAACGGGAATCTGCCAGCAAAGCAGCAATCCGGTCGATCGTTTTGGATAGCCGCCGGGCATGAACAGGCTTTAACAGATAATCCAGTGCTTGCAGCTCAAATGCTTCAATAGCATACTCCGAGTATGCGGTCACAAAAACGATATGAATATGAGAGTCCAACTGTTGAATCCACTCGGCAGCCTCCAGGCCGTTCATCTCCGGCATTCCGATATCTATAAAAACAATATCTACACGTTCTGCCGCCAGATGATCCAGTCCCGCTTGTGCAGACGTATATTTGCCCATTACCGTTAACCGTCCGTCCGCCTCCAGCAACCGTTCCAGGTAGGTCAATGCCGACCGCTCATCATCAATCAAAATCGCCTTCATCTATGTGTCCGTACTCCCTTCCTGCTGCCATCGTCCATACGATTGTAATTTCTTATATTTTATATATCGTTTCAATACGGATGTGATATTAGCTTTTCCGATACATGTACTATACTTTTTTATTCATCGTCATGCCGAGGCAAGGTCGTTTCCGGTACACGGAAGCTTACCGTGGTCCCCCGCATGGGATTACTTTCAATTCGCAGCCCCTCTCCATACATATGGATAAGACGCCGATGGATATTTCTAAGCCCTACACTGGAGGATACATGTTCCTCCGACAGCAGCTGTTCCAGTCGCTCCGGGGGCATGCCTACACCGTCATCAGACACGCTAACCACAAAGTAGGCTCCATCCTGCTTAACAGCAACCTGCACGACTCCACCTGTTGCCCGTTGCATTACACCGTGGCGTATTGCATTTTCTACGATAGGCTGAATGCTTAATGGCGGGATAAGCGAGCGGGTATTCCTTCCTACCTCAATAGTTACCTGCAAACGTTCTTCAAAACGGGCTTTTTCCAGCGCCACATACGATTCCACCAATTCCAGTTCCTTGATAAGCGGAACTGTACTTTCCCTATTTTGAAAATCAAAGCTGCCACGTAAATACTGGCTCAGCTCCATGAGCAGCTCCGCTGCCTTGTCCGGGTCAGCGGCTACGGTCGAGACAATGACATTCAGCGCATTGTACAGAAAATGCGGCTTGATTTGTGCCTGTAAAAAGGCCATTTCCGAGCGCACCGCTTCCTCCGCTGAATCGCGCATGTTCAACAGCGTGCGCACACGCGCCTTTAATTCCTCAGCATCAACAGGTTTGCGCAAAAAATCATTGGCGCCAGCCATAAAGCCTGCGCGGATATCGCCAGGCAGATCGCGTGCCGTGAGTAGCAATACCGGTAACTCGGACAGAGAATACCGTTCCCGTATCCGGCGGCACAGCTCAATACCGGACATTTTCGGCATCATCCAATCCGTAATAACCAGATCAAACCGGGACCGGCTATTCAGCATGTGAAGCGCCCCCTCGGCATGGTCCACAGCCACCACAGTACAGCCTATCGTATATAGCAGCTCCTCCAGCACCCGGAGATTAACCTTATCATCGTCTACAGCCAGCACTCTGTAAGAAGCAGGCTTAACAGGCTCCACCGCCTCCTCTTCAACCGGATTCACATCCTGACTCAGCATTGCGCCAGACTGCAATATAACCGTAGTGGAATCATCTTTCCGGTCCTCATAGGCTAACGTACCCGTCTGCGCCAAAGGCAGTGTAAAATAAAAGGTTGAACCCTTCCCCAGTCTGGATTCTACCCACATTTGACCGCCATGCAGCTCCACCAGGCGGCGGGTGATGCCCAATCCAAGCCCGGTTCCACCAGACCCTTTATCATCAGCATTAGCCCCTCGGTTAAAAGGTTCAAATATATGTGCAAGATGCTCCTTGGCAATACCGGGGCCCGTATCCTTCACGCTGATTTCTATTACCCGGTACCCTACCTTGGCAGAGATATAGATCTGGCCCTCCTCCGTAAATTTCACCGCATTGCCCAGCAAATTGTACAGAATCTGATTCAACCGATCCTCATCCGCATGAACCTTCGGCAATGAACAGGGCCATTCTTTTACGAATTTGAGCTTTTTCTTGTCCATCGTATGATCCAGCACTTCCAGTACAGAATCTACAGCAGCTTGTACATTTACAGGGCGACGATTTAAGGCCAGTCTTCCATTTTTTAAATTGGAAAAATCCAGAATATCATTAATCAAATAGGACAGTCTGCGCCCCACCTTGGCTATCAAGGTCAAGTTATGCTTTTGTGGCTCATTGAATTGTGCTCCGTAACGATCCAGCATGGATTCGGCAATATTGATAATCCCGTGTAAAGGAGTGCGCAGCTCATGTGATGTGTTCGCCAGGAATTCATCCTTCAACCCATCCAATGTCAGCAAACGCTGTGACAGGTTCTCGACCTCCAAAAATGAATGGACAAAACGTTTGGCCAGCAGCAGCGTTTGAGCCAGCACGAATATGAGCATTTCATAAGCTGTCACTCCGCGTACATCCCCCCAGCCCAGAATATACACAAAGCTGGTCACCACAATCATGAGTATGCTCATAATACTAATGACAACCAGTGCCGCATCATCCGTCCGTTGAAGAAGTCCACGAATCAAGATCAACAATACATATCCCACACTGAATACGCCAAAAAGAAGAATGAATGCCTCAAAGGAGGAGAGTACCAACGTAGGCAGCAGAAGCCCCATGCCGAGCATCAAGATTGTTGCCATAAAATATAGACGCTGCACCATCCGATTCATGACAATCTGTGTCGATTGATGAACATACTGAATTAAAAAATAGTAAGACAGCGTTGAAGAAAACGATTGTATCTTTAATATCCACTCATAAGGCAAGTATGGCATTCCCCAGACCAGCAGCTTTTCTCCATGCGTCAAAATATAAAATAAAGCCGCGATACAAAAGCATCCCAAATAAAGCAATGCCTTTTCTTTTTTACGCAAAAAATACATCATGATAAAAAATACGGTAGGAATAAAAAATCCCGCTACCAGCACGGTGTCTTCTGCCATTGCTGCTTCCCGGCTATGCGTAATACTCTCGTAATCCCCAAATAACAATGGATAAATGATTCCACCAGAGGAATAGCTGTAATTCGCCACCTGCACGGTAATATCAGCCGAATGTCCATCTACCGCAGCAAAGCCTACATAGGGAGCGTTGCCCTGCCTACCTTTGTCGCTGGATATAGACGGAACACCGCTAGCTCCTACTTTTTTCCCGTCAATCCACACCTGACTGGCGCTGCGAATGTTTTGCATATAAATGCCGTACAGATTTTCTGCCTTTTCAGGCAGCAACACACGAATATGGTATGTTCCGTATCCGGTCGCCTGTCCTCCAGGCATCGACTGATTCCACTTACCAGGCACATTTACAATCTTGGCGGAAGATTCGGTTTCCAATCGCGATTCAGCAGGATTCTGATGAATTTCCCCATTCTTATCCCGCAAATCCTGAAAAGATGCAGGCTGTACCAACTGATTGGGGTAAAATTCCCATTCTCCACCCAGTTGTAGGGGGCCTTCCTTTTCAGGATTCCAATTGCGTAAATCCATAACACCATCGTGAGCTTTCCAATGACTGTTTTCGGATAGTACGCCCGACACCAGCGGATAAATGGGCAACGCAACCGCAAGCAGAAGTATAATAAAAAATAAAACACCCTGTCTTTTCATAAATCCTCCGCTCTTTCTGTATAATCTAACTTGTTGTATCGGTTATTCTAAGCTGCTGTGTTAGAAACACTACCCACGCAAAAAGGGACGTTCGCCACAGATCGAAATCTGTGCGCACCGTCCCATGTATACATCCTTGTATATCAGTTATTTCTCATCAACTCCTGCGTGCTTTACGGGACAACAGATTCCCTAAAGACTGAACGCCTTGTACAAATAAGACCAAAACAACCACGGTAATCAGCATAACTAACGTATCAAACCGCTGGTAGCCGTAGGAGATGGCCAGATCACCAATTCCGCCGCCGCCGACCGCACCAGCCATTGCAGTAGCCCCAATTAAGCCAATGGTGGCTGTCGTTAACGATAAAATTAGAGAGCTGAACGCTTCGGGAAGCAAAAAGTAACGAATGACCTGAAAAGGGGTTGCTCCCATTGCATCTGCCGCCTCTAATATTCCCGGATTAACCTCCAGCAGCGAATTTTCAACCAGCCTGCCGATATAAGGTGAAATATATACAATCAAGGGGACAATCGCCGCGCTGGTTCCAATGGATGTATTCACAATCAAACGGGTTAGCGGAATGATCGCTACCAGCAAAATAATAAACGGTAAAGAACGAACAATGTTTATGATTGGATTCAAAATACCGTAAAGCCATTTGTTCTCTAAAATGCCACCCGGACGAGTGACGACCAGCAAAATACCGATAGGTATACCGATTAGCGCACCAATGAATAACGAAATGCTGACCATGAGCAAGGATTCATACAATGCTTCCCACAGCTGATCCCAGGTTATTGTAGTTCCTGTAATCATCATAGGAACTTCACCTCCTCCTGAATATTGACCCCTTTGCTTTTGATAAAATCAACAGCCTGCTCGACGGCATGCTGTTCACCACGCAGTTGGATCGTCATATAGCCAATCGTCGTTTCTTGTATTTCCGTCATGTTGGCAAATAAAATATTCACATGAACATCATGCAGCCGAATCAATTCATGAACCACTGGTTCAGAAGCTGCCTGGCCGATAAATTCCAGTTTGTAAATCCGCTGTGACTCTTGCTGTTCGAACGTTTGCAGCACACTATCCGGTACCGTATCGTGAATAACTGTGCGTACAAAGCTTTGCGTCGTCGGATGCTGCGGCTGCCCGAATACCTCCAATACGTTGCCCTGCTCAATGATTTCACCCTTTTCCATTACGGCTACCTTGTTGCAAATCCGCTGAATCACCGACATCTCATGCGTGATGATCAGAATGGTGATCTTGTATTCCTTGTTGATTTTGCGAAGCAAATCAAGAATAGACTGCGTGGTCTGCGGATCAAGTGCCGAAGTCGCCTCATCACAGAGTAAAATAGACGGGTTGCTCGCCAGCGCCCGTGCAATCCCGACACGCTGCTTTTGACCGCCGGACAGCTCACTTGGATAGCTGTTTGCTTTGTCGGACAAGCCCGTGAACTCGAGTAGCTCCTTTACCCGCTGCTCAATCTCCCGTTTGTTGCGCTTGAGCAGCACCAGTGGTATTGCAATATTATCGAACACCGTTTTCGATTCCAGCAAATTAAAATGCTGAAAAATCATCCCGATCTTCTTCCTTATCTTTCGAAGCCCTGCGGTCGAATAGGTATTTAATAGCTCCCCCTCAACAAAAACTTCCCCGCTGGATACCTTCTCCAGACGATTGACCAGTCGAATCAATGTACTTTTACCTGCACCGCTGAATCCAATAAAACCAAAAATATCCCCTTTATCCACTTTGATATTTATATTTTTTAACGCCTCTATGCTTAACCCTTTTCTTACATAGGTTTTGGATACATTTTTTAGTTCAATCATTGCTTTAGCTCCTTCCGTTCCTTCAAGTATGTAAGATACCACTGAGCTGTTTGCATCCGTTTGTCGTTAGTCCACTAAATCCGAGTATTCTAGTGAGTTTTATAAAGTATACTACTTCGATTTAATATTCATGTCAATATGTGTTTTTTGGTCGCAATGATTAAGCTTTAACTCTGAGGGCATTTTACGCATAAATAGTCATAGCATTGCGGACTCTATGGAATATGCCGAAGCATACACACCTTGCCCAAACAAGACGGAAGAGAGGAAGTTAAATGAAACGAATATTTACCTTGTGGCTATGCGTTGCGGTTATAGGGATGTTAGCAGTTACGGGTGAATCCACACAAGCTGCTCAGACTGTTGACGGACAGCCTTATCATTTTGGGTTTAAGAAAAGTAAGGGAGGCGAGCTGCCCTCTATCGCACAAGAGGGCTTTATGCATCTGATTGAAAGACAGGGTGGCATCTTTCTGGGGGATACTACTAAAAAAGAATTATTTCTCACGTTCGATAACGGCTATGAGAATGGTTATACGCCCAAGGTGCTGGATGTTTTAAAGGCTAAGAAGGTTCCAGCCGCCTTCTTTGTAACCGGGCATTTTGTGAAGGACCAGCCCGCTCTGATGCGCCGCATGGCGAGTGAGGGTCATATTATCGGGAACCATTCATGGAGCCATCCTGATATGAGCACCATTTCTTCAGCAGAGATTCGGTCCGAGCTGGATCGGGTACGAAATGCATCGGCGGAGCTAACCGGACAGAAGGAAATGAAATACGTTCGGCCGCCTCGCGGCATATTCAGCGAAAAAGCATTGGCCTCCTGCCGAGAAGCGGGATATACGAGCGTATTTTGGTCTGTTGCTTATAAGGACTGGGATACAAATATCCAGCAGGGCGCAGATTATGCCTACCAACAAGTTATACGTCAGCTTCACCCCGGAGCGGTCATTCTGCTTCATTCTGTATCCAAGGACAACACCGAGGCGCTTGGTTCGATTATAGACGAAGCACGTAAGCAAGGGTACGAGTTCAAAAGCCTGGATGACCTCAAGGTTAAGCATTACCACTAAAGCTGCAACTGAATTTTGATGTGCAGTAAATGTAATAAAGCCCGATTTACACCTGCTTACAGCAGCCAGTGTGAATCGGGCTTTTTTTATTGCAAGGTTAGCTTATACACTCTTGCCTCATAAGGGCGCAGCTTCAATTCATGCAGATTTTCCCCTTGTACCGGTTCATAGTTGGACAACAGCAGCTCCGCATTGGCAGTAGCATAGCCATCCTCCTCTGGCCAGCGGAACAACGGACCACGTTCAAAGAAATTCAAAATGACCAGCAAATGCTCCTGTCCCAGCATGCGGGTGAATACATACAGCTCTGTATCAAGTGGTAACAGCAGCTTGTACTCGCCATAAACAATAACCTCATGCTGTTTGCGCAAAGCAATCAGCTTACGATAGTAGTGAAAAATCGAATCCGGATTCCTTCTTTCCACCTCCGCGTTGATGTGCGTATAGTTATCGTTGATTTTCATCCACGGCTCTCCGTCGGTAAAGCCGGCTGCATGACCATCATTCCACTGCATAGGAGTCCGCGCATTATCCCGACTTTTCCTCCAAATTGCAGCCATAATCTCTTCCTCAGGCTCACCTATCTTTCGTTGCTGCTCATAGTAATTTAGCGTCTCCACATCCCGGTAATCATCAATTGACGGGTATGCGATATTGGTCATGCCAATTTCCTCACCCTGATAAATATAAGGCGTGCCTTCGAGCATGTGTATGAAGGTTGCCAGCATTTTGGCTGATTCCACACGGTACTGCCCATCATTCCCAAATCGTGATAGGGCACGCGGTTGATCATGGTTGTTTAAATAATTGGCATTCCATCCTTCCGAATGAAGCACGGTCTGCCAACGGCTCATAATTTGTTTCAGCTCCACCAGTGTCCATGGCTTGAAATTCCATTTTTCAGTCCCTTGACCTTGGGCATCGACAAACATATGCTCAAACTGGAAAACCATATTCAGCTCATGCCGCTGGTCACCTACATAATCAAGCGCCTGCTCCGGACCCAGACCGGAGGTCTCACCGACAGTCATTAAAGGATAACGCATCAGCACTTTTTCATTTAGCATGCGCAAAAGGTCATGTACCTGCTCGAGATTGGAAAAGAGCTGATAGGCCCTCACCAATGTCCTCTTATCGGGATTATCAGCATCAGGCAGTCCCTCGGCTTTGGCAATATGGGCGATAGCATCAAACCGGAAGCCATCAACTCCTTTTTTTAGCCACCATTCCACCATACGATAGAGTTCGCCTACCATCTCATCATTCTCCCAGTTCAAATCCGGCTGGTGCTCGGAATACAGGTGCATGTAATATTCGTCTGTAAGCTTGTCATATTTCCACACAGAACCGGAAAAATACGATTCCCAGTTGTTCGGATATCCACCATTTTTGCCTGTTCGCCATATGTAGTAATCCCGCTTCGGATTATCCTTGGACGAGCGTGATTCCGTAAACCACGGATGCTCATCTGATGTGTGGTTTAATACCAGATCCATCATGATTTTGATGCCTCGCTCATGCGCCTTGTGCAAGAGTTCATCAAAGTCATCCATCGTTCCGAACTCATCCATAATGGCATAATAATCACTAATATCGTATCCGTTATCATGATTGGGCGACTTATACACAGGGCAAATCCAGATCACATCAATGCCCAGCTCACACAGATAATCCAGTCTGGACAGAATACCTTGCAGATCGCCTTTTCCGTCTCCATCAGAATCCTGAAAGCTGATAGGATATATCTGATACACCACTGCTTCCTTCCACCATATCTTTTTAGGCATGTTTCCCTCCTGTAGCTTCTCTGCATCCAATAGCTTATGCTGTTAACATACACGCAATACCAGCTGACGAATCGTTATTTAGAGGAATAAGACAGCTTCAGGTTGTACACATTGACTCGGTTTTACCTATATATATGAACCACCCATATATATGAACCAGAAGCGATGCCATTCTTAAATCAAAGGAGGAATTCATGTGAACCATCGACCCAAGCAGCTCCAGGATCTGATTGTAGAGTCCGCTGTAATCCCGCCAAACATCCATGTGGATGTGGAGTCAGCCACCGAAGGGGGAAACCGCCGCCTGATGCTTAGCGATAACCCGGAGACACTTACCGACGTGACTGTACCTACTGAGCAAGCCACCCTGTGGCATGATGTAGTTCGTACCACCACCCGTACGGTCAAGCACCGCATTTTCGGCTGGCATTATAACAAAATCGGAGGCCCCGTTAAGCTAGGCATTACGGTAGAAAACAAAAGTAATGCTGTGCTGGAGGTACGTCATATGGAACGCGCTCTTGAGATTGCCCCTGAGGATGGCAACTGGATTATAGATGTCGGGCAATCCATTGCCAAAAGCTGTTTGGCGGGTGCGATGAAACGTCTGAAGCCAGTTGACCGTCATAAATTTGGCAGAGGCACCGCCCTGCTGGAAGAATTCAAGCTGCCCGAAGGATCGCTGGCTGGATTCACCTATGACTTCACGGTGGAATATGGCGAAGGCCACGGTACGCTGGATTACGTCATTCGCACCGTGGTCAGCAAGAACACGCAGGTCGACCTGCGTCAGATTCATACGGATGCGCTCCCGCCTGTACCTCCACCGCAGGCGCATCCACGAGGGGTGTGGTCCTTTTCCGAAACGAATGCACGGATGCCGGCGTACGTGGTAGGGCAAAGCGCCAACTATCGGGCGTGTGCCACCAAAAAACTGGACGGCGATCCCCCTGCCGATCTGCTGTTTACCGGGGCACGCAGCGAGCTGGGCCCTGCGCTGGATAACCGCGGACAATTCGGCACCATATACAACGCGACCATTCCCATCGTTAATGACAGTGACGAGGTACGTACCGTGCGGATTTATGCAAATCCGCGTGGAGGGGCATTTGCCGGATCTGTACGCATAGGCAATCATGTATATGGTATCCCTCTGCTGCGAGATAATACCAAGCTATGCCGATTGGTTGATATCAGCGTCCCTCCCGGCAGGTCCAGCTATGTTGTCAGTTTCATGGTCGCAGGCAGTGCAACTACGCCGCTAGGTTTGTACGTTATTACACTATAGCTATACTCACGATGACTCCTTCGTCATTAGCGTAAAAAAAGCGCGAGTTCTAGGGTTATTTCCCCCTATAACTCGTGCTTTTTGGATTATGCTCGCCCATTTGAGCAGGTTATGGATAGTTGTTCTTTAGTTGCCCAAACACACTTAATACCGCTCTATTTGAACCGCTGGACCTGCCTCGAAGGCATAATGGTCAACTCCGGAATGTTGACATGCTCCGGCTGCTCCAGTGCATACAGGGCAGCTTCAGCAACATCATCGGGATGCAGCGGCAAAACGCTCGAAGCAAACGCCCGAATCTCCTGCTCGGGATATCCGGCCACCTGCGAAAATTCCGTCGCCACCGCCCCGGGGTGAATCGCAGTTACACGAATTCCTTGCGTACTGGTCTCCAAACGCAATGCGGAAGCTATGGCGCTAACGCCGTACTTGGTAGCGCTGTATAGTCCTCCTCCGGCAACCACTTCCTTCGCTGCAATAGAGGAGACAATGACAACATCCCCCTTGGCCTGTTCCCTCATTGGCTGAAGCCCATACTTCAGTGTCAGGACAAGACCGTGCACATTCGTCTTGTAAAGCTCCTCCCATCGTTCCAGGTCCACTTCTGCCAGTGGGCTTCGATACCCGAAGCCGGCATTGGCAACGATAATGTCAAGCCGCCCCCAGCGTTCAAGAATGGCGTGAACCGCCTGCTGTACGTCTTCAGCTTTTTGGATATCGGCAGGTATTGCCATGACCTCGTACAATTCCTCTTGGTGCAAGTCGCGAACCAATTCGTCCAATCGCTCCTGACGGCGTGCCAATACAGCTACATATGCGCCTCGCTTTGCCAGTTTTTTTGCAATCGATGCCCCAATGCCGCTGCTTGCGCCTGTTACCAAAGCCACTTTACCGGCTAGGCTTTCCTTCCCTTTCCAGGATAATTCCAACTCATCCAATATCATATTAAACCCTCCCCAAGCTTATTTGGTTAAAAGCACGCGATGAACACCCTGGCTGCCTCCAGGAGCTGTGCCTATATATAAATATCCGTCATGGTTTACAGCCGTAGTTACGCCATAAAGCGAGCCTTCAGGATCATGCCAACTTCCGATGAGTTTCCCTTGCGAATTAAGCTCCACAGCAAGCCCATGCTTCACAGGTGCGCTTGCACCGCTGAGCAGCGATTGAGGCAATTTGGCCATCATTCCAGCCAGCCACGGGCTTCCATGCATCTGATCTACAAAGGGAATACGTGTCGTGAAGAGACCGACCCAGAAATGGCCTTGATCATCACGCGTAATGTTATCCGGAAAACCAGCGAGATTATCCGCAAAAATATCCGAAGTCCCCTTCTTCGGCCCTTTGAGCCAGTATCTGGTCAATTGGTAGTGATACGACTCTGCCACAAGCACAAAATCTTCGTCCGCAGACAAGGCAACCCCGTTCGCAAAATAAAGGCCTTCCAACAGAACTGTCGTCTGCTTGGTCGCCGGATCATATTTCAGCAAACGTCCATGTGGCTTGTTCTCGGCGATTTCTTTGAAGGTCACTCTGCCATAATTGGAGGTGTCAGAAAAATAAATAGTGCCATCTTTCGCAATATCTAGCTCATTGGCCAAATAGATCGGTGTGCCGTCGACTTGATCGGCCAACACCGTCACGTTCCCGGAAGGATCTACAGACAGCAGCCCCTTCTGGACATCCGTAACGATCAGATTTCCACTAGCGTCAAACATAAGTCCATTGGGTGTTCCTTTGGTATCTGCATATAGTTGGGCCTTTTGCGGATTGCCCTTTCCATCAAAGGCAACCTTATAAATTTTCCCGTCGGAGTCTCCCGTATATAAATTACCTTCCTTGTCAAAGGTGATAAATTCCGGAAACTTAGGAGCATCTGTAACAAGCTCTGCGGAGCTGAGTTTATTATTTTGTTGCCATGGACCCGCTTTCTCAAAAGAGGGAGCCGAAGGTGCAATCCATTTTGCAGGCTGGACAGGGGAAGGGATGAGCATGAAAATAATCACTCCCAGAAGGATTACCGTCAGCAGCGATAATCCGGCTCTGCGTCCCCATTTACGCGGTTTCTTATTCTTTCTTTCTAGAGAATCTTTGATGGACAAATCAGGTTTACTGGGCATGAGTGCCTCCTATGTGATGTGGGTAATATTTATATTTGAACGACGATTTTACCGAAATACTGTTTTCCTTCAGCCAAAAGTGCAAAGGCTTCACCGATTCGGCTGAGCGGGAATACCCGGTCGATGACAGGATGTAGCTGATGGTGGGAAATGGCGCGATTCATGTTTTCGAAATGTTCCCTGTTACCGACTTGACTGCCACGAATCGTCGCAGCCTTTTGTAAAATGCTGGTGACATCGAACTCAGGAATGGTCAAGCCCGATAAGAATCCGACCATGCTCACAGTCCCTCCGGTACGAAGTGCATTGATGGATTGTGCCATTGTTGCCGCTCCCCCCACATCCAGGACATGGTCGACTCCGCCGCCTGTCAGCTCCAGAGCCACTTTACCCCACTCGGGAACTTCCGAATAGTTGATTGTCTGCCATGCGCCGAGAGCTTTTGCCCGTTCCAGCTTGTCATTGCTGCTCGATGTAATAATTACCCGTGCTCCCGCCATCAGAGAGAATTGAAGCCCAAAGATGGAAACACCGCCTGTTCCTTGCAAGAGCACCGTATCCCCCGCTCGCAGCCCGCCGGATTCCATCAGCATGCTCCATGCGGTTAATGCCGCAATCGGCAAGGTGGAAGCCTCCTCCCAAGAAAGGTGATCCGGAATGGCGACGACCCCTTCTTCATGCAGAACGATATATTCAGCCGCCACTCCACTGAGCGGGCCTCCCAGACTGTCCTTTAATACCTCCGCTCTGGTGCTCCCGCCAATGAATTTCTGTTGGAAATTTCCCGCTACCCTTTGTCCAACCTGAAATTTTGTCACCCCTTCGCCCACAGCCACAATTTCACCCGCTCCATCGGATAACGGAATGAAGGGAAATTGAATGCCGGTCGGCACTGCTCCATTAAGTATTACCAAATCTCGATAATTAAGAGACGCTGCCCTTATGCGGATTAGAACTTCCAGCCGTCCCGGCACCGGTATGTCGAGTTCCGTCAAGGTTAATTCTTCAAAGCCGAAACCGTTTTTCAGTTGCACTGCTTTCATTTTGGTTGTCCTCCCTGCAATGTTAAATTTTTTACCCATTATAGATACAGTGTATTATACAGAAAACAATGTTTCCTGTATAATACACTGTATCTATTTATCTTCAAAACGTCAATCTTTACTTTAAAAATAAAACGTGTCGTAAAACTGCCTCCGTTTTTTTTTGCGTTCCTTACCAAGTAAAAATTGGAGGCTGGGTTCCTTTCGCTTGCCCATAACTTGCTCAGGTAGACAAGCATGAACCAAAAAACGCGAGTTGCAGGGGTGGAATAACCTCTGCACTCGCGTTTTTACATTAATGGTGATATAAGCACTTCCAATACAGTTAAAATTTTGCTTATGAGACAGACCCATTTAAGCTCCACATTTTATAGACTACGTAGATTTAAACGTGCTTCTGACTACACTACTCTACTAAGTACAAAATTGGAGGGCGGGCAGGGTTCCGGCTTGCCAAACAAATAACCCTGAGCCAGAGACACACCTGCTTCACGACAAAACTCAAAATCCTCCATCTGCTCAACGCCTTCAGCCAGCACCAAGCCACCAAAGCGAGAAGCCGATTCCACGATCCCTGTAATCTGTCGCTTCTGGTCACTGCTACGATGACAGCCATTAATTAAACTTCGATCAATTTTGACATAATCCGGCTGGAGACAATTCATAAGTTCTGTCGTGGAATAACCTGCCCCTACATCGTCAAGTGCCACTGAAACTCCCCGTATGCGATATTTTTCAAATATTTGATGCAAAATACTCAGGTCGTCAATTTCTTCCGTCTCTACGACCTCAAACACAAAATCCTCCGTATTCATGGACAACCGGTCAATCGTCTCAAAGGTATGATTCAAGCAGTAGACAGGATTATAAATGGTTGAAGGAAGAAAGTTAATAAACCGTTTAATCCCCGCAGGAAGACATGCTGCACTCTTTTCAATAGCGGAAATACGGGCCGAACGATCCAAATGAGCATGCAGGCCAGCTTCACGGGCAATTTCAAACAGTTGAAAAGGCTGAAAGGGCCGCTCCGAATGTGACGGACGCAGCAAAAACTCAAACCCGATAATGTTCAATTTGTGGTCAACAATAGGCTGCAGGTGGCTGGAAAAACTTTTGTCACAAATAATATTCACAATTTCCGGATGTTGGAGTCTGACTTGCAATTGGCTAAATAGAAGCCAGTCCTCATATCCTTCCACATGATACATCCCGGTCACCAAAGCCTCCATATGTAGCAGCCATTCATGGGGAAGACGAGCCAGTCCGTTAACCAGCTGCTCCAGCTCTGAACGACTGTTATACCGAAACACTCTGCCATTCTCACAGCATTGCTGCGATAGCATACCCAAGCCATCTAATGCTGGACTAAGCGACACCCTGGGATGCCTGATCTTCAGCAATCCTTGATCCTTAATAGGTAAGATGATGCTGCAACTGCTGCAAGTCATAATGGTCCTCCTCGGAACAATTTTCCGGTTTTTTCACCATTATATCACAAGTAACTAGAGCAAAAGTACTACAAAATCCAGAAAAACAAGCTTGTAACCCGTCGAAATTTAGGACTTAAGTGTAGGTTCGGCAAAAAAATATTATTTTTCATAAAAATCAAAAAAGCAGCAAGTCTCTCGGATAGAGACTTGCTGCTTAGCTCTGTTAAGCTTTGGAGCCGGAAAGCAAACTTACTTGGAAGTCTTTGGCTTGGTTGTGTTAGCTGGCTTGGCAACTGCAGGCTTCGTTGTTTTAACCACTGGCTTTGCTGTTGCTTTCGCAGGGACTACAGCTTCCTTAGCAGGAGTCTCTGCTGCATTAGGCTTCGCACCAGCTTTTAAGCTGTATTTGGCAAAGCCGTCTGCTGCGCTGCTCAAGTATGCAATTTGTTGATTTCCAGCCAGCACATCCTTGGCATCAGGAGAGGACTCGAAGGTAACCTTTGCCTGACCGAAAGGAGCAATAGACCAATTGCCATCCGCTGACGGATTAATGGTTCCGTTCGTACGGATATAGTCAGTAATGACTTGACGGTTTTCATCCGGCGCTGCCATGACAATGCGTTTGCCATCCGGGTTCGCCAGTTTGGATGAGGAAGCACGGTAGTTATTGGTGGCTACGATAAATTTCTGTGCAGGATCAATTGCCTTCCCATTATATTGCAAGTCCTTAATACGATGAGCCGATGAATCAATAATAGTTCCCTTGGCATCGTAGCGTGCAGGCTGAGTTACATCAATTTGGTAAGTTACACCGTCAATGACATCAAAATTGTAGGTTGGGAAATCTTTGTTGATTAGCGCTTGTTCCTCTGTTTTGTTCGGATCAATGCGGTTAAACTGACCCGCAGACCACTCCAGCCATTCCTGAATTTCAGCACCGGTTACTTCTACAGCATGAACCGTATTCGGATACACATACAGATCGGACACGTTTTTAATCGCTATCGTACCTTCGGGAATGTTGGTGTAATACGAAGCACCGTTGCGACCACCGGCCTTGAATGGGGCGCCGGCCGACAATACGGGAAGATTTTCATATTCGGTCCCTTTAAGATGGCTTTGAACATACCATTTTTGTGCATTCGTCACAATCTGAATGGATGGGTCATCCTGCACCAATGCAAAATAACTGGTAATAGGTGCGGTGGTAGTTCCGACCGGCTGACGAACATAATCCAGCGTTCCTTTATGCTCATCCTTGATTGCATCTACCAACCTAAAATCTGGATTCGTCTGTACAGCTTGATTTTTGGCATTCACAACCGGACGTGCTTCAGACTGGGAATTCGTAACGGTCCACTCATTTTTTTCCTTTTCCAGACTCAGGTCGATAATGCCCAGCTCCTTGCCCCACGAGGAGGCTTCAACAGCCGGTACACCATTAATGGTTCCTTTATCCAGGTTTACCCCGCTCATCCCTTTAAAATCAGGGCCTGGGAAAGATTTATGTGCATGTCCAAACAGAATCGCGTTAATTCCATCCACCTGGCTCAAATATTTAACGGCATTCTCCATCATTGGTGTTTGCGGCACATCCTCATAACCTGTGTGTGCAAGCACGACAATAATATCGGCACCCTCCAATTTCATTTGAGGAATGAATTTTTTTGCCGTTTCCACAATATCCTTCGTAACAACCTTGCCTTGCAAATTAGCTTCATCCCACTGCATGATTTGAGGAGTTACCAGGCCGATTACACCCACTCGGAGCGTTTGCTGTTTACCCTTCTCATCCGTTACCGTTTTATCGAGAATCTTATAAGGAGTAAAATAATTTTTAGTATCTTGGCCCCCGTTGTCATAGTACACGTTCGCATTGACGTAAGGGAAATCGGCACCCTTGAGTGATTTCTCCAAAAAGTCGAGACCGTAGTTAAATTCGTGGTTCCCCACTGTAGCAGCATCGTAGCCCATCAAGTTCATCATCTTGTAGACAGGATGGACACCGCCTTTTTTCTCGAAGGTTTTGTTTCTGGCCATATAATCGCCCAACGGATTGCCTTGCAGCAAGTCGCCGTTATCAAACAACAGGCTGTTTCTCGCTTCACTACGTGCCTGCTGGATCAGTCCGGCTGTGTTAATCAAGCCATATTCGTTGGTTTCCTTGTCTGCATAATAATCGTAGTTCATCAACGTCGTGTGAATATCCGTCGTTTCCATAATTCGCAAATTCACTGTGGCTCTGTCCCGAGAATCATCGGCAGCCCAGGACGGAGCAGCTGTAAATACCAGCATACTGCAAGCTACAACCGCTGCAGTAAACCCTTTAAACCAATTTTTACGAAATAACAAAATATACCCCTCCTCATTAAGGTTTATGGCTCATATACATACTTTTGCACATATATGTAAGCTTTGAACCCACCATTCCTATTTTAATCCAACGCCAGACAAAAAAGTAGTCATTTGCTCAAAGTTATTTATAAAAAAATAATTATTTTTTTTCACAAATAAAAAACCAGCAAACCTCCTCCATAACTCGAAAGATTTGCTGGTTTTTTCAATTGAATATCTGTCGCTATTTCTCCCACACCTGCCGCTCGGTTTGCTGACCCACATACTCAATTCGAGTCGGATTCACGTCCAAAATGACATAATTCGGGTCATCCGGTCCGGAAAACCATTCCTTCAGGGAGTCATTCCACACTTGTTTGCGCAGTCCCTCATCTGCTGTGACCTGGACGGAAGCCTCTACTTCTACAACTTCCTTCGTGCCCCCCACCTCATAACCCAACAGAAGGTAAGCATTCGGATTGTCTTCTAGCTCATCCACCTTATGTGTTTTACGATTCGTTGCCAGATGGATGTTCATTCCATCGTTGAAGAGGGCCATATAGCGTACCTTCGGCTTACCGCCCTCCACTGTGCCCAACGAGCAAAATTTGTTGTTATCCAAAGCCTTCACAATGGCTTGTTCCAGTTGGCTGCGATCCAATGTTTCCGTTTTACCCATGGTACAACAACTCCTTTTCGTGAATTACAGTTCTGTACGGACATGTCATCCAGCACCAGCTTATCTGATCCTATCTGCGCAGCTGACCTGAAACTAGCATGACTCGCACAGCTCTGAATGGTTCATGTTCATTTTCAGAGCGAAGCTCACAATAAAAGTGTACCCTGTCGTTTGGCAAATGAACCGTCATCTCTTCCTCAATGCTGGACAGTCCAGCCTTCAAGGCATATAATCGTCGTATTAGACCCGAATAAATAAACCCATTAAACCATACAATGCCAGGGGTGCTGGAATCGGCCGGCTGAGAGTGTGTCCCAAGACACTGACCCTTACAACCTGATCTGGGTAATGCCAGCGTAGGAATGCTTAAGCTATGATGTGCTTTTTTATATAGGCCATCCCTTACTTTGGTATATACAAGCGCAAGCGTCCCGGAACCTTGGGGCGCTTTTTTTGTTGAGGATTAAGTTGTTGGAACGCTAGCGTCCGGCAGATGTTATTTTTATGCATAAGCTGTCTAATTCGACGGATGACGGGTAATTAAAAGGAGAGAACACAACGATGAAGCGCATGAAAATGTTAAGCCTGGGACTGATTAGTCTGTGGCTCATGGCCCTGACACTGACCGCCTGCGGCGGGGGCTCCCCCTCTGCATCTCAAGAGGCGGCTCCTGCCAGCAACGCTCCAACATCCACCCCGGCAAAGGGGCTTAAGGACGTTAAAGTCGTACTCGACTGGACACCAAATACGAATCATACGGGACTCTACGTCGCCAAGGATAAAGGATTTTACGAAAAAGCGGGCTTGAATGTCCAAATTGTTCAACCTGGTTCAGGCGGAGCCGACCAAATGGTCGCTTCGAATGCGGCACCTTTTGGTATCAGCTATCAAGAAGGTGTCACCCAGGCTCGCACGCAAGGCGTCCCGCTTGTGTCCATCGCTGCAGTGATTCAGCATAATACTTCTGGTTTCGCGGCCCCGGTAGACCGTGGAATTAAAAGCCCAAAGGATTTTGAAGGAAAAACATACGGCGGCTGGGGTTCACCCGTAGAAGAAGCGGTCATGAAATCCATCATGGATTCAGACAAGGCTGATGTGAGCAAAGTGAAGATCATAAATATGGGCAATGCCGACTATTTTACAGCCGTGAAGCGGGATATCGACTTTGCCTGGATTTTCTACGGATGGACCGGCATAGAAGCAAAGCTACGGGGTGAACCACTGGATATGCTGTATGTAAAGGATTATTCCAAAAGCCTCGATTACTATACGCCTGTGATTGTCAGCAATGAACAGACCATTAAAAATGATCCAGAGCTGGTCAAAGCGTTCATGGACGCTACCGCCCAAGGCTATGAATACACCATTGCTCACCCGGAAGAAGCCGCGGATATCTTAAGCAAAGCCGTGCCGGAGCTGGACAAAAAGCTGGTACTTGCCAGCCAAAAATGGCTAAGCCCGCATTATCAGGACGATGCCGCGCAATGGGGTGTGCAAAAAGCAGAAGTATGGAAAAACTACTCGGACTGGATGTACGAACGCAAGCTGCTCAGCAAACCTTTGGAGGTCGACAAAGCCTTCACAAACGACTTTTTGCCCAAGCGTTGAGCATTTTGCTAAAACGCTAAAATCACCAACTAAATAAAGTCAAAGAACTAGAGGTGTACATGCAGCGCCACTACGCAGTCGGATGGTGCTTCCCATCGCCACCGCCCCCGGATTTCTTTTATCAAAATCTAGAGGTTGAAATCCGGGAAGGTGATGCTTCCGAAGCGAGCTTTCCTACGGAAAGCTTTTAAAGCGAACGCTAACGCTTCTACAGCACCATTCCGACCACTTCGTTCTCGTTCCACTTCTTTAGTTTCATTTTTTCTAAGCGCTAAGTAGGTGCGCTTGTGTGTTAAAAATGCCACACAAACCAGCTTTAAAAATAAGGTGCTTTTAAGGCGGTTGGCAGCGGAGCGGTTCATTTGAATCTGGAGAAGCGAAGCGGTCTCACCACCTTAAACCACCCTATTTTCTCTAAAACACTCCAAATGAAGGACAGGTGAATTCGCATGGCTAACACTTTGCTCAGTATTCAAGTGATTCCTAAAACACCTAACAACGAGGACTCTTATCCTTATGTAGATAAGGCGATTGAGGTTATTCAACGTTCCGGTGTCAAGCATCAGGTTAACCCCCTGGATACGACAATGGAGGGCGAGTTGGACGAGCTGCTGCAAGTCGTTAAAGAAATGCACGTGGCATTGACGGAGGCCGGCAGCCCCAGCATCATTTCACAGATCAAAATCGCACATAATCCACAGGGCATCAGCATGAACAAGCTGACAGAAAAGTATCGCCCATGAACCCAAAAGGCAAGAACGCACCCTGGTGGAAAAGCGTGTGGCCGCCCCTTGTGGCGGTCCTCTTCTTTTTAGCGGCCTGGCAAGGGGCGGTTTCCTATTTCCATGTTGAACCCTGGCTGCTTCCAGCTCCGTCCCTGATCGTACATGAGGGCATAGCCCAGTCGGCGTTGCTTGGTGCCCATACGTGGGCTACGATTCGCCTGACACTTGGAGGATTTGCGATAGGGACAGCAACGGGACTGTTGCTTGCCATTGTTCTTCATACGATTCCCTTTCTCAAATCTTCCCTGTACCCTTTGCTCATCCTTAGCCAAAACATTCCAATCATTGCGCTTGGTCCATTGCTGATGGTGTGGTTTGGTTTTGGCGTGCTGCCAAAGCTGATGGTGATTACATTAGTGTGCTTCTTTCCCGTGGCTGTAGCGGCCATGGATGGACTGACACGGACGGACCGTATGATGATGAATTATATGCGCATGTCGGGCGCGGGTCGTATGGCTATTTTTCTAAAGCTGGAGCTGCCGCACTCCTTGCCACAGGTATTTTCCGGCATCAAGATTGCTGCCACCTACAGCGTGATGGGCGCAATTATTGCCGAATGGATCGGTGCCAGCGAAGGAATCGGATATTATATGATGCTGCAAAAATCAGCCTATCGCACGGATTTGATTTTTGCCGCCATTGGCATCATTGTTGCACTCAGTCTATTGATGTTTATCATTATTATACTGCTGGAAAAATGGCTGGTCCGCTGGAAACCGGATCAGGAATAGCTTCCAAATGGAATCAAATAAACCCGAAGAAAGGACGTGGTGCGTATGAGCCTGCATCCTCCTGATTTATCATCACAAAGCATGGCTGATGAACAACGGGTCGGGGAACAGCAGGAGCTTTCATCTGCTCCTCCGGCATTAGAAGTGGATGGCATCAGCCTCGCCTTCCGTGAAAAACGTAGCTCACTGCCCGTATTGCAGGATGTATCCCTGACCGTTAAACCGGGAGAATTCGTCTCCCTCATCGGCCCGTCCGGCAGTGGAAAA
>NZ_ASSB01000247.1:0-17683 GCF_000520755.1 Paenibacillus sp. 1-18 | reverse complement strand
TCCAGCAGGTGTCGCACTTCATATTACAATCCGTCAAATAAAAAAATGACATATTTGTTTAGTGAATTACATATTCTTTTATTCACGGAAATTCGACATTTTTTATGAGGTATGTGACTCTAACGCTCTACCAGTGAGGTTTGCACAAATGTGCTTGTCTTTCATCAGGTTTTCTTTTTGCTCGTCCTAACACGCTGAAATCAGTTCGATTAGATTAGAAAATTTGCATACATATGTATAAAAATGAGTATTAGATCTTAAAAATTCCCTTTACTTCTTTAAATTGACAAAATACAAAACAGTAGCTAATTTGGTTTGGGAGTACGGGAGATTTTGGAATTTATAAAGGGGTAATGCGTTTTGATGAAGAGACTAGATAACAGAGGTAGCAACAAAATGAGATGGAGCCAAACGATCTTTGCCGTGTTGGTGGCGTTTAGTCTGGTGTTATGCAGTGGGGGTAACGCGTGGGCTTCATCTTATGAACAATTAAAATGGATAGAGGGCGGCAGAAAGGTAGACTTGGGAAATGTGGCTGAGGTCGATTTGGATCCTTCGCTTCTTTTTTTAGATGCGGCTAACACGGCAAAGGTAAGCGAAATGAATCACGACAAGCCATCTGGCAACGAAATTGGAAGTATATTTCCTAAAGATGAAAATCAAAGTTGGGAAGTAATTTTTGAATACGATGAGGTTGGGCATATCAAGGACGATGAAAAAGAAGACATCGATGCGGATGCCATTCTGGATAACTATAAAAAAGGTACGGAAGAAAGCAACAAGGAAAAGGCAGAAAGTGATCGCCTTTATGTAACGGGCTGGGATGTGGAGCCTTTTTATAATGAAGCAACTCATAATCTAACCTGGTCCATGCTGGGGGAGGATGGGAACAAGAAGAAACTGATCAATTATAACGTTCGTTTGCTTACCCGTCAGGGTTTTATTTCTGCAATATTAGTGTCCGATCCTGCGCATTTGGACGCGGATAAGAAGTTTTTGAATGAGGAAATATTACCCAAGTTGACAGTCAAGTCAGGTGAGCGATATGAGGAGTTTAATGCTTCAACGGACAAAATTTCCGAATATGGCCTGACCGGACTGATTTTGGGAGGAGCAGGCTTGGCGGTAGCCAAAAAAGCAGGATTGTTGTTATTGCTGGGAGGACTCCTCAAAAAGTTTGGCATTCTGATTTTTGCCGCTGGTGCAGGTGTTTTAGGTGTGGTAGGCAAGTTTTTCGCAAAATTATTTCGTAGAAAAAAAACAAAAGCAGTGCAGGATGAGACGAATGACCGCGAACATACAGAGACATTGCCATAAACCAAAGCTGACATGACTTAATAAATTAACAAATGTACCTGAACAGATGATCATGGTGGGAGTAGGCCCCGTGAATCATCTGTTTTTAGTTTGTTTTACTTGCTAAAATAAATATATTGTAACCGCCGTATCCTTTGGGGATGCGATTCCGTCTACCTTAACGAAACACCCGAACACAAATGGACTGAGCAAAGGGGGGCCCCAAACATGGCCTTTGTGATATCCGAACGGATGAAAAATGAATCGTCCCCACTTAAGGGAGATGAATTATTGCAAAACGTGCTTCCTGCGCTCCATCGCTACTGTCTTTCGTTAACAGGTTCAGCATGGGATGCCGAGGATTTGGTACAGATGACCATCCTGCATATGCTGCAATCTGAGAAGAATCTGGACGAGGTGGAAAATAAAGAGGCTTATTTGATCCGTTCCGCGCGGAATAGATGGATTGATCATATTCGCAGGCAAAATGCCCAGAAGCGCCTATCTGTCTCTGGCGAAAAAGAGTTTTCCAGCGGCATGAGGAGCCTTCTCGGTATTGTAATGAAAGCTACACACCAGATCTGGAGCTGGCGCTTCAATATTTAAGTACACATGTATCGCCATGGCAGCGAACCATCCTGGTGCTGAGAGATGTATGGGGCTATACGGCCCCGGAGACGGCAGAGCTGCTGAATACGACGGAGGGCGCGGTAAAAGCTGCTTTGAGTCGAGCACGCGCTCTACTTGCTCAGAAGCACAGGGAGGGCCATAAGCTGGAGTCAGTATCCATACCTGCGCTTGAAAGAGAAAGAGAATGGCTTAAAGCTTATTTGGCGGCCTTTCGCGCCGGAGATGTACAGCGCTGGATTGCGCTTAGCTTGAACGATGCTGCCGAGCCGATAGCGATTGCCGGCTCTGTGCTGTATCAGCGCTTTTATCCTTCCGGCACTCTGATGAATTCCCATACATCTCAGGGTATCAAGGCTATGATGGTCGCTTAACAAGAAGGGAGTTTACGCCCATGAGCACCATTCCTTATGTAATTGAGCAAACGAGCCGAGGAGAGCGAAGCTATGATATTTACTCCCGGTTATTAAAGGATCGTATCATTATGGTATCAGGTGAGATTGAGGACCATATGGCCAATGTCATTGTAGCTCAGCTACTGCACCTCACTGCTGAGGATTCCGAAAAGGATATTCAGATGTATATTAATAGCCCGGGTGGGTCCATTTCGGCAGGATTTGCCATTTACGATACGATGCAATTTGTGAAAAATGATGTATCTACCATATGCACAGGCATGGCAGCGAGCTTTGGTACGATTTTGCTGACTGGAGGGACCAAAGGCAAGCGAATGGCTTTGCCCAATAGTGAGATTATGATCCATCAACCGCTGGGCGGAGCGAAGGGTCAAGCTTCTGATGTGTTGATTTATGCCGAGCGTCTGATCAAAAGCCGACAGCAGCTCAACCGTATTTTGGCAGATCATACCGGGCAGCCGCTGGAGCGGGTGGAAAAAGATACGGACCGGGATCACTTTCTTACGGCTGAAGAAGCGGTAGCCTACGGCTTGGTTGATCGGATCGTTACACGTATCTAACTGTTTTTGAAAATTTTATATGATCCCTCGCTAATTCTGAAAAAATTCAAAGTTTGTTCATTGCAATTGATGTGCAATAGGATTATAATTTCAGACGGATTCAAAAGGCTTATTCCCGAATCCATGGGAATGATCCCATCTGAGCTTGCTTATAGCATGCTCAAATAAGAATTAAGCGAGGGATTTATAATGAAAACCTGCTGCACCATCCAAGTTGACGAAGACAGTTTAGTTATTGATTTGCCAGAAGAAGGAACTACGCTAGAGTCCCTGCTCGGTGATATTGAGAGTTGTGGAGGCAGTGAAGAACCTTGGCTGCAACTCATAGACAAGGTCATGGGCAACTCATCTGAGACTGTACTGACAGATCAAGTGACGGATGGCGGCGACATAAAGAAGGATCAGACGACCCAAGAACCTCAGGCAGCCGCTAAGGGGTAATAAGGAGATCAATCACATACACGACGTTGTACAAGACTGCTATACCGAGCTAAAGGCATCGGGATGCAGTCTTTTTTTAGGTTAATAAGTTGTAAAAGTCTCTTGGATATCAGCTAAAATTCGTCAATTTTCGCGGCTGTTAAATGAGTCTTTTGTCCCTTAGTCTACTGGGGTAGCAAGCAAAGCAAATAAACATTATTGACTGGCATATTCTTTCGGATGGCGATCCGAACATTCATAAAAATGAGGCCAAAGCCTTCTTTAATGAATTTGCCACGCAGTACGGCCATTTGCCAAACGTAATCTATGAGGTAGCCAATGAGCCGAACGGGAATGTGAACTGGAATAACCAAATTCGACCTTATGCTGCAGAGGTCTCCCAGGTCATTCGTGCGAAGGACCCGGACAATATTATTATTGTAGGAACAGGCACATGGAGTCAGGATATACATGATGCAGCAGACAATCCACTTCCAGACAAGAATACGATGTATACCGTGCATTTCTATGCGGGAACACATGGACAATATTTACGCGATCGAATCGATTACGCACTGAAGGCTCCAGCAGCAATGGTGGGAATCATGGTGGCGATAACGGTGGAAATGGCGATAATGGCGGCAACAATGGTGGCGATAACGGAGGAAGTACACCAGGCGGTGACAATCAAGGGATTGTGCTGCAATATCGTACCGGCGATACGAATGCTAAGGATAACGCCATCCGACCTGAATTTAATATCAAAAATACAGGTACAGCAGCTGTGAAGCTGAGTGATCTGAAAATTCGATACTATTACACAGATGAAAGCAAACAAGCCCAGCAATTTTTTGTAGACTGGGCCAAGCTAGGCAATGAAAAGGTAAAAGCGACTTTTGTAACATTGCCAAATTCGAAGGGCAAGGCTGATAAATATGTGGAAGTTTCTTTCACCGATGGAGCAGGAAGTATTCAGCCTGGCGGGGAAAGTGGAGAAATTCAGCCCCGCATTCATGCTGCGAATTGGAGTAATTTTGATGAGACCAACGATTATTCGTATGGTGCTAACCAAACTGTATTCGCAGACTGGGATCATGCCACTGTATATCAGCAGGGTAAGCTGGTATGGGGGATAGAGCCCTAAAATCTGGCCGTAGCCTCAGCTAGCTCGGAAGGAGTAAAGAATATGGGACTTTAGGTTGCAATCTTTTGAGGATTTGGAGTATAGCGTATGCGCCTTTGGTATATAGGAGAATGGAACTTTAGGAGTGAATCATCGGCACTTTAGTTCCGGTATATATACTACCAAAGTACCATATTCTATTCGACTTTCGTGGTACTTAAAATACTCCTCAAGAGCTTCCTCAACTAATTCCATAGTACAGAAGATCCGGTCCCTTGGACCGTTTCTTAACAACAACCCCCCGCTATTGCCATTACAGGCAGGCGGGGGGTTAATGTTTTGGAAGCTTTTGGTCCGTTCAACCGTGTTTATGCCAAATTAAAAGCTTTGGCCAGCAGACGGTAGGACTGAACACGTTTATCAAAGTCATGAATGGAGGAGACGACCAGCAGCTCATCGGTACGATACTGCTCAGCCAGTCTTAGCAGTTGTTCCCTACATTGCTCAGGTGTCCCTACAACACGCCATGCTGCGGACTGACGCAGCCGCTCGCGGTCAAACTCCGTGTATGGATAGGACATTGCCGTTTTCACTGACGGGAGAGAGCTCATTTCTTTGCCCTGCATGAGCAGCAGGAAATACAAACTGACACTGGATGCCAGCTGCTCGGCTTCCTCTTCAGTTTCCGCACAGGCTACAGTAACCGCTGCCATGGACCGGGGCTTATCGCCCAGGATGGAAGGCTGAAATTGCTCGTGGTAATGCGTGGTAGCTTCCACGCCGCCCAGAGTGCCGAAAAATTGGGCAAAGGCATAGGAAGCACCCATCATAGCGGCCAATCTGGCACTTTCCCCACTGGACCCAAGCAGCCACATTTCAGGAATCGTTGGTATCATCGGAGAGGCATGAAGCCCGGCAAAACGATGATTGTCAGGCACGGAATCATGGAAGTAGTCGATTAAATCGAGAATCTGCTGCGGATATTGCTCGACGGTTTGGTACTTGCCTTCCTGCAAAGCACGGGTAGCCAGCGGCAAACCACCAGGAGCACGCCCTATTCCCAGGTCGATGCGTCCTGGATGGAGCGCCTCCAGCAGCCGGAAATTTTCAGCGACTTTATACGCGCTGTAGTGAGGCAGCATAATGCCGCCTGAACCCACACGCATACGTGATGTATGAGCAGCCAAATGCGCAATCAGGACCTCAGGACTGGAGTGCGCTAGTGTTTTGGACGCATGATGCTCGGATACCCAATAACGGCTGTATCCCAGTTGATCAGCTTCACGTGCTAAATCTGTTGTATTGGATAATGCATCATAAGCGGTACCGCCTTCAGGAATATGAGACTGGTCCAGTATACCCAGTTTAAGCATTAGCAATCACCTCTTACACAACTGTATCAGACACAACTCATTAGGTCAAAACTTAGAATAGGAAGGTTGGAGTTTCAGACCCTTTTCGTTATAATGAAGGTTGTGCAGGATGAGAGAACATCCTTGCTTTTGGAGAGGGGAACGAATTTGTGTTAAAAACACCTTTGGGGCGTGTCCGACTCATGCTCTGGATTCAGGCTATAGCGTATTTGGCGATACTTTTCGCTCACCAGCCGCTGCAAGCTGCGGGCTTGACTCAGGCGGTTATGGTGATTGGTAATATATACCGGGTGAGCTTTCTGCTCCTCCTCGTCGCTTTGATCTATGGCAAAACTGCGCTGCATTGGCCCATCCGGCGGCCGCTGTTTATTATGTTTGCATCCTTCATTCCGTTTGGTCTGATGATTATGGATTTTGTTTGGGTGCGAAAATGGACAGGAGATTCGGCAGCCAAACAGCGAGCTGCATCGTAACATCTGAAGGTGTATACGGTGAGCAGTGTCGCGGACTTGCCTGCAAATGCGGGGCTGCCCTCATTAAACTAAAAAGAGCATTACGCAACTGGGATGGCTGGACTGGTCCCGTTTGAGGCGTAGTGCTCTTTTTTACATCGAAAAACTAACTTAGTGCTAATGTTTTAACTAAAAATTCAGCTGTCTTGCGTCTTTGGAAACCTTCAACCCAATGTCCCGTAAATGGGTAAATTTCAATCGTTTTCGGTGATTCAATGCGATTATAAGCGGCGAAAATGGTCTCTGGCATGCATACAGTATCTTTAAATCCCACCGATACCATCACCGGGATGCGAATGCGATGGGCCAAATTCATGACATCAAAATAACTCAATGTATGTAGTACCTGCTCCAAGTGCTCAGGGAATCGGTTGGCGAATTCGGCAGCTTCCATCAGCGAACTGGTGGAATTCATCATGCCAAAATCCATATGACACATATTAGGAATGTCAGCCACCGTAACAGCAGCTTTATTGCTGAGCGCCGCCACCATTAATGAAAGTCCGCCGCCTTGGCTTGCGCCACTGATTGCGATTTGGGTTGGATTCACATCGGTCTGCTCTGCCACCCAATCCACGGCTCGAAGGGCATCGGTCGTAATGGTTTTGTAGTAACAGGTATCCTTATTCAATATTCCTTTCGTTATCCAGCCTTTAACCGTACCGTGAGGATCATCCAGACGGTCTCCCGTTTCTCCCCCCTGACCACGTACATCTACCGCCAATACAGCGAAGCCAAGCATCAGCCAGGAGGAATAATCTTCAGGATAGCCTTTTCCGCCAGTATAGCCATGAAACAGAACGATACACGGCAGCTTTTGATCTCCGGCAAATCGGGGGCGTACATACCAGGCATGCAGTGGCGTATCATCCACCCCCTCAAAAGTAACCCGATAGGCAAGCATATGGGCATACGGCGTGTCTACTGGTGTTTTGAACGCACGTATAGGCTTAGCGCGTACTTCTTCCAACATTTTGTCCCAGAATAAATCCATATCCTTCGGGGTAGTGAGGTCCGGTCGATACTCCGTCAATTCGGCAATTCTTTTTTCAATAACATTCATGATAAAAGTTCTCCTTCATATAGAATGAATTATTCCTTAAGCTCTATCCGGTAAAGTGGACTCCTCCAGCTCTCTCAGCAGCTCAAATGCCTTATCGTTGGTGTTTCCACACGTATCCTCATCAGCAAGAAATCCACTGCATACGGCTGGACGCTCAGGTTTGCCAAACAATTGACAACGGTAATCCGAAGTGAGCTGAGGGCAAGGAACGCCAGCTGGTTTTCCATCCGGCATGCCGGGAATAGGGGATGAAATCGTAATAGCAATACAGCATGCGGCACATCCGACTCGACACTCCAGTTGGGGTCACTCCTTATCATTTGTTATTTTTGTTACCTATGCATGAAGTGACTTCAATGAAGCCATAATGTGAGGATGGCACAAAAAAAGCAGGAATACAAGGATAACTGCATATAGACACACTTTTCATTCAAGGGGCATAAATCGTCGGAGAGACACGTAAGATGGTATCAAGTCCCTAAATCAGCGTGCCATTATAAGGTAATATTAACCAATTGTCCTCAATGTGTTCAAAAAGAGTTCGAGTGGTTAATAATAGAACACAACGATAAAAACTTAAACGAGGTGACGTAAAATGAGTTGGTTATGGGCATTGATTGTTGGTGGTATTATTGGTTGGTTGGCAGGAATTATCGCAGGTCGTGATGTTCCGGGTGGTGTAATTGGCAATATCATCGCCGGTTTTATCGGTGGATGGTTGGGAAGCTTGATTCTGGGGAACTGGGGTCCTGAAATCGGATCATTCTACATCGTTCCTGCATTGATTGGTGCGATTGTGCTGGTTGTGATCGTAAGCTTGATCTTCCGCTCCGTTGGACGGAGCAGAAGCTAACTTTATGAATCATTGAGTAGATTAGCCTCCATGAGGCACAAGGACAAAATAAAAGAAGCTGCTTCCGCAAAGTTTCGTCAAGCGAACCTTTGCGAGCAGCTTTTTTTATTTTGCAAAAGGGTATCCGTTTCTTATTGGAAGCGCCTGATATGGGGAATACATAGAACGCCTGCACGATGCACATGCCGATAGCTGCAAACATGCCAATCGTGAAGATGCCACCAAGCGTGTCCGCCACGGCCCCTACTGCCAGATAGCCCACAGGTAGTAGGGCAAAGGAAAACATCAGGTCCAGACTGGCTACACGGCCAAAGGATTCGGCGGGCACCAGTTCCTGAAGGCTGGTTTCCCAAATAATCGCAAATATCATAATGCCGAAGCCTTCAAGCATCATGCTCATGATCAATCCGGGCATCCAGGTGACGATAGACAACAGGAGTAGAGCAAGGCCGCTGACCAAAGCGCCTAAGTAAGCGAGCAGACCGCGATGCTTCCAATGTCTGCGTGACCCATATACAAAGGCCCCCACCATGGCGCCAACGCCGCTGCTTGCCATTGCGACACCGTACACAACGGGACTATAGCTATGATGAACCTTGAACAGCCAGGGAATGAGTACAGCAATAATGCCTGAATAACAAATATTAATGAAGGAAAAGGCCAGAATTGTAATCCATAGCCAAGGATGGCTTTTGAGAATGGTAAAGCCTGCTATAAAGTCCTTGAGAAAATGCTGTCCACCTTGAGCCTGCTGCTCTGGATCTGCCTGCCGCTTACCGATGCTGGAGGCCAAATAAGCGCTCAGCATCCAAAAACAGGCAAAAGAAATCAGATAGGTGATAGAGTCCAGTCCAAAGCCGATGCCCGGTGAAGAAAAGGATACAATGAAGCCACCCAACGGGGGACCGAGCAGACGAACGGCTTGTATACTGATCTGACTGAGCGCGTTGGCCGCATTGCGAATGTCCGGTGTGAACACCTGAGCCCGCAAGGCTGAATAAGCCGGGTTAAAGATACCGTCCATCAATCCGTATAATGCAAGTCCAACGAACAGAAACGGCATTTTCATTCCGTCAGTAAACATCAGTACCGCTGCAACGAACATGAGTTCGAACCGGGCAATATTCGCAAACAAAAGAAGGTGGATTCGATCAATTCTGTCAACAATCATCCCGGCAAAGGGCAAAATAAGTACGTTAGGCAGCATATAGACAGTCATCGCCAATCCCATGATCGTAGTCGAGCCTGTCAGGGAATAGATGACCAGTGGCAAAATAACGGTTGTGACGGAGCTTCCCAGCATAGCAATCCAATGTCCAAGCCACAGCAGGGTGAAGGCTTTGGATTGCCTTAGAGGCGAAGTAAAGGTAGCCCAGGCTGAGTGCTTTCCGTCAGATGAGGTGGCGGATAGGGTTGAATTTTGGGTTTCCATAATCACACTCCATTAGCAATTCGTAAGATACAGTATGTATTATTTCTCACAATTAAAATTGAGGTAAATAGGACAGAACTTCCATTTGAAACCTATTATACGAAATCACGGCTGTAAAGGTACAGAGAAAGTTGCTGTGATAGCTGAGTACATGAATAGCTTGCTTCTGAATGAGTCAACCTAGGATGAGTTGTGGAGTACAAATATGATATAACTTACCTTGTACATAGGGATTATGGGATAAAAGCATTGACGTGCAAAAATGAATGATGTACTATTCAATGAGCCAGCCACGTGCTAGGTGATCAAGAAAAAGGAAAAGAGTGTGGTTAACATGAAAAAATTTAACTTTTTGCCGATTATGCTTATCGTGATGGCTTTGCTGGTTTCGGCCTGCGGTAACAATGATAAAGGCGCTAATACGAATAATGCTGCGACCGGAAATACCGGGGCTAACAGTGGAGAAGCAGATACAACCGCTACAGCTACGCTTGAATCTGTAAAAGCGAGCGGCAAGCTGCGAATTGGCACGGAAGGAACCTATGCTCCGTTTACTTACCATGATGCTGCTGGCAAACTGACAGGCTTTGACGTTGATATTGCGACTGAAGTGAGCAAACGTCTGGGTGTCCAACCGGAGTTTATCGAGACACAATGGGATGGTATTTTCGCGGGATTGAACTCCAAGCGGTTCGACACAGTATTCAATGAAGTGTCCATTACAGATGAGCGCAAGCAAAAATACGAATTCTCCGATCCATACATTGTCTCCAAGGCAGTTCTGATCGTGAGCGAAGATAATACGGACATCAAAAAATTTGCTGATCTGAAAGGTAAAAAGTCCGGGCAATCCCTGACCAGCAACCTGACTCAAATCGCGAAAAGCAACGGTGCGGAAATTGTAGCAACGGAAGGATTCAACCAAGCCATTGACCTGCTGACATCCAAACGGGTGGATGCGACCGTCAATGACGGATTATCCTATCTCGATTTGAAAAAGCAAAAGCCTGATGCTCCTATCAAAAAGGTGGATGAGTCCGCTGACGCTTCACATAGCGCAGCTGTTTTCAATAAAGGCAGCGAAGATTTGATCAAGGCAGTAAATAAAGCGCTGGCTGACATGAAGGCCGACGGTACGTACCTAAAAATTTCCGAGAAATATTTTGGAGCCGACGTATCTAAGTAATAATGCTTCACAAACCTATCTTTTTAAAGGATGTCTGTACAATGGATGAACGCCAGATACAAATCATTATGGATTCATTATTGCCTCTGCTAAAAGCAGGGGTTTCTTTTACGATTCCGCTCACCCTGATCTCCTTTGCTTTGGGACTTGTGCTGGCACTGATTACTGCACTAGCCCGGCTGTCCAAATGGAGAATACTCAAGCTGATCTTCGGCTTCTATGTATGGGTGATTCGAGGAACGCCTTTGCTGGTGCAATTGTATATTATTTTCTACGGTTTACCTTCCGTGGGTATTACACTGGATCCGTTCATTGCTTCTGTGATCGGCTTTACGCTCAGCGTGGGGGCCTATAGCTCTGAAATTATGCGAGCGGCCATTATTTCCATTCAGGAAGGTCAATGGGAGGCCGGATACTCCCTGGGGATGACGCGCTGGCAAGTGCTGCGGCGTATCGTGCTTCCGCAAGCATCCCGTGTATCTGTACCTCCACTCGCCAATTCATTCATCAGCTTGGTGAAGGATACTTCACTGGCTGCGACCATCACCTACGTAGAAATGTTCAGAACGGCTAACCAAATTGTAGCCACTACGTATGAACCGTTATTGGTGTATACCGAGGCGGGAGTGATTTACCTGCTGTTTAGTACCATATTGACTGTGCTGCAAAATTATTTGGAAAAGCGACTGAGCCGTTTTTCCGTTAGATAAAGGAGATTGTACCGATGATCCAAATTCGGAATATACACAAATCGTTCGGCTCGCTGGAAGTGCTGAAGGGTGTTAACGTGACACTGGATAAAGGGAAGGTGCTCGTGATCATCGGTCCGTCCGGCTCTGGAAAAACAACGCTTCTGCGCTGTTTGAATTTACTGGAGGTTCCTGATCAGGGGGAGATCCAAGTAGGGGATATAGCCCTCAATTTTGCCACAGGAACGAAGCTGCGGCAAGAAAGCATTTTGGCACTGCGCAAGCGGACAGGTATGGTGTTTCAATCCTACAACCTGTTCCCGCATATGACAGCAGTGCAAAATGTGATGGAGGGTCAAGTCACCGTTCAGAAAAAGAACAAGGACGAGGCGCGCAAACGTGCATTGGAGTTGCTAAAAAAGGTGGGACTCGCGGATAAAGCGGAATCCTATCCGCATCAGTTGTCGGGAGGACAGCAGCAACGTGTCGGTATTGCCCGGGCAATGGCGGTCGAACCGGAAGTGCTATTGTTCGATGAGCCAACCTCCGCGCTTGATCCCGAGTTGGTAGGCGAGGTGCTCAAGGTTATGAAGCAGCTGGCTGCCGAAGGGATGACCATGGTCATTGTCACACACGAAATGAAATTTGCAGCCGAGGTTGCCGACCATGTAATTTTGATGGATCAGGGTGTAATCGTTGAGCAGGGTACGCCGCATGAGGTTCTGGAGCATCCCACCAGTCCACGAGCTATTCAGTTTTTGAATCGTTTGAGCGGGGAAGCGGAATAAAGGCATTAGGGTGTTTATTAAATATAAGCGATTAGACTGAATAAAAAGGCAGCTACAGCCGGGCATTGAAAAATATAGCCTCGCACCAGTAGCTGCCTTTTACTCATGTATTCAATTTTAATGTAAGTAAAAAAATAATCAACAGAATACAGCAGCCTGCTATGAATGGAGCAAACATATTTGTATCAAATAAAAATCCTGCTAGAGTAGGGCCTAAAATATTCCCGACACTCATATAGGCATTATTCATACCGGCTACATAACCTTGCTCATTCCCTGCCATCTTCGATAATTGTGTATTAAGAGCTGGACGAAGCATAGCTGTGGCAAAGAAAATAAGGGAAGTGACAAGGAAGATACTCCAAAAATCTTTGGCGAAAAGAAATAAAATATAAGCAACTGAGGTGAAAAGAAGCGATCCTTTGATCACCCTTTTTTCACCAAACTTATTGATTATCTTAGCAACAACTAATGCTTGCATACCGACTCCGATCACAGCACCTGCGGTCAGAATGACAGCAATATTTTGCGGTGAAAATTGAAAACGGTTCGTTACATATAAACCAAGAACAGATTCAAAATTAGCGAGTCCAAAGGTCATCACCAGGACAAGTACAAAGAGCATCGTATATTTTGACTTCAACGATCTCGCGTATTGTTTATAAATAGATTCCTTCTGAATAATTCTTGCCCGCGCTGCTTTCATTTGCTCTTTCGATAAACTTTCTGACAAACAAAACACTGAAAAAATAACAGCAGCTATAGCAGCACCTGTCGCTGCGTAAAGCGGCACTCTCGTTCCGTATCCTGCAAGAAGACCACCCAGTCCAGGTCCAATAACAAATCCGAATGACATGGCTGCGGCGAGCAGGCTGTTCCCTTTGGCGCGTTCTTCGGTTGTTGTAATATCCGCTACATACGCCATCATGGGTGGAACAATCAGGGCTGCTGCCACTCCTTCCAGAAGTCTAGAGGTATACAGCATCCACAGCTCATCTCCAACAGCAAAGATAAATTTAGCCACAGCAAAAACAATGACACCTACGACGATAAAAACTTTTCTCCCATATCGATCAGACAGCTGTCCAGTCAGGGGAGAGAGCAGGAATTGCGTTATGCCATAGGCTGCTACCAATAAACCGATCGCCTGCCCACTGGCACCAAATTCAATGATCAGTTCTGGCAGGATGGGGGTAATTAAACCAACGCCCACCATAACGATGAAGATATTAATCATTAGGATTCCAAGTATTCTTTTCATGCAAAAAAACCTCCTTATCCATTGATTTCTGGATAGGAGGTAGACGTACGAACAAGAAGATACACTGCTCCCGTCAAAGAAGCAATGCTCTTATCATTAATACCCAAAGCCTACACTAATCCTATCCAGAAAATTCGTAAGATTACGATTTTTTTCTTTGGTGGAATAGGATTAGTAGATCATTGGCTTAAGGTCACCCTTTCGATACTTTATTGTTTATGAACATACCATAAATTGAATTATAAGGCAATGAAAGGATGAATCAGAAGAATCCAACTCGTCCTTCGGCCGCATTTTTTAACCAGTCCTGCTTGCGGCTCTTATCCAGCTCGCCCCGCATGTCTTTAAGTATCAGCTCGATATCTGCTTTTCCATGCTCGTGCCATTCCAGCGCAGCGCTGACATACAGCTCTCCGAGCTGTGCCAGCGAAAAGCCGTCGGTCAACGCCGCTGCCTTCTGCGTACCTGCTTCTCCTGCAAAAACAAGGAAGTTGCGCAGCTTGAGATACGCTAATCGCAGCGCTTCGTCAGGCAAACTGATTTCATAGGCTCGATCGAAACGACCTGCCCGGTTCATCAGACCAGGATCAATTTTTTCAGGATAATTGGTCGTTCCGATCAGGAAGATGCCCTCCTTGGAGGTAGCACCATCAAGCGTATTCAGGAAAAAAGAACGAACCTCTTGCGGCATGGAATCAATGTCCTCAATGACCAACACCATCGGAGCCAGGCGGGTAGCCGCCTCGAATACCTCTTTGACCGATTCACTGGTTGTGTACTCGGTAATTTGCCAGTAGGCTGCCGGCCCTGGTACACTGCTCGCAATTGATTTTACAAGTGTCGTTTTGCCGTTGCCCGGATGACCGTACAGCAGTATACCGCGTTTGTAAGGAATGTTATAAGTCTGATAGAAGGTGCGATCTGCTTCAAAAAACTGATCGAGTGAACGGAAAATGTCTCGCTTGATTTCGGCTTTTAATATAACGTCTTCCCGCGTAATCGCCCGGGTAATGGGTTCTGCCTGCCGGGAAAGCCCACGGCTTGTATCGGTAAACACGGTCACCCGCTTCATATTTTGCTTGCGTTCACGACCGCGTACTCCCGCGAGGAAGCTTTGCAGCTCCTGATCGCCTGTCGCAAATACGTAATCTTCATTATATACGCCATTCTCACGAAAGAAGGGAACCCGCGCCAGCGCGATGCCCCACTTGGGATAGGCGAACACATTATTACGCATCGACAGATGCACGCCGTATTCTGGAGTCGGACCGTCATCGTCATATTGGATGGTGCGTTCCTCCAAACGATCAAAGACCCGTGCCACATGCTCCAGCTCCGGGCTGCCTGAACGAATGTCCTCCTCCAGCAAGTCCCAATACTCAATATTGGGATCATCACTGGCATACAGCTCATATTTTATGCCATAGCGATTATATAGTGCTTCGCTGATGCCGTCGATCAGACGGGCATAAGCGGCATAGCCGGTAATACGCCCATCTGTATGTTCATCAAATTGGTAAATAGCAGGGATGTCTATACTCAAATTATTTGGCTCCTTTCAGGGCGGCCAGCGGCTTGCATTTGGCTACAACAGCTGCGAGTCCTGCCCCGGTGACACTTTCAATAATATCATCTACATTTTTGTAGGCTTGCGGAGATTCGTCGAGAATGCTTTCCAGCGATGCCTGATTAACCACAATCTCATCGTCTGTCCCTACACCCAACGCTCCGGCAAAATCATCTACACTAACGAGCCGTTTGGTCGCAGACCGTGAACGAATACGGCCCGCTCCATGGCAAATGGAGTGGTAGTTATCCTGACCGCCCGGCAAACCGACCATAATATAAGAGGCTGTACCCATAGAGCCTGGAATCAGGGCCGGGTGCCCGGTTGTCTGATAGGGTCGCGGATTGTCGGGATGACCTGCCGGGAGTGCGCGTGTAGCACCTTTACGATGTACGAACACGCTGCCATGCTCCGGATGAGATTCCTTCCAAGCATAATTGTGCATCAGATCGTACAAGGTACGCAACTCGCACTTTGTACCAAAGACATCGCGGAAGGCCTCGCGTACGGAATAGGCGATCAGATGCCGATTCACCACGGCATAGTTCAGCGCAGAATACATCATATCAACATAATGTACAGCCTCGGGATGATCTAGCGGTGCGAATACCAGTCTTGGGTCGGAGGTGCCGAGTCCGAGACGGCCCATTGCTTTGGCAATGGCAGACGAGCTGGTCTGGCTGATGGCTCCACCCCAAGCCCGTGATCCGGAATGGATCATTACGGCCACCTGACCGTCAAACATGCCCCAGGCTTCGGCTGTTTCGCGGTTTTCTTCCGCAATTTCAATCGCCTGTATTTCGACGAAATGATTGCCCGAACTTATATGAAGTAGTTTAATGGACCAACACTATACACGATAGTCAATTTCATCGCTACAAAGCCAATTCAAATAATCTAAGTCTGTTATTATTAAATGTTGATTTTCGAGCAAAAGAAAACCGCCTCTCATTAAAGGCGGTGATTAAACTATCGTTTCCCGTTAGCGCAATGAAGTGTTAATACATCATATAGTACTGAACCATCAATAAAAAATTAGAGAAGAAATACAGCTCAGTACTGCAATGAAAATATGAAGACAACTGAATGAGTTTTTTTCAGGAAAATTCCTTTGTTTTTTTGAATGAAGTAAGAGTAAATTAACACAGTAATTATAACTTGTCTTATTTGTTGCGACATCTCCAACTACAACGACTACCTGACGACTTTCTTCACGTAAATCCGAGAATGCAATTTTTCTCTGTTACTTATGGTATGGTTCCCCGTGTTTACTTTTTTGTCTAACAACAAACTGATTACCCTCAAATAACGGTACAATATGCTTTTCAATCAATTCAATTCTGTTCTTCGCACGTGGCATAAAACGAGAAGCGATAGCAATTACCATTTTCTTCTCGGTATTTACGAAAATCGCATTTCCACCGTCACCCAAAGCTGCATAACAACCCTGTTCCTTGTTGTCAACAATCCACCATAAATAGCCGTATGGCAACTCTCCCCATCGACTGTTTTCTTTGGTACTGTCCTCGATCCATTTTGAGGATAGAAATTGCTTGCCGTTCCAAGTGCCTCCATTTAAGTATAGCTGACCGATTTTTGCCATATCCCGTGGCGTTAAGGTAAGTCCCCAACCGGCGGTGTTCGTGCCTTTGGGGTCCACCACCCAACCACGAACATATCTATCGTTAAGAAAAGAAAAATACTCCTCTTTGCAATGTACAATCGTATTATGGGGTGCTTTGATTCCAAGTGGTTCAAACAGATTTTCTATGGAAAAATCAAGCACAGGTTGGCCTGTTGCATTTGCAAGAATTCCTGACAAAATCTGTATGCCGATGGTGGAATATATAAACCCTCCAAGACCGCTCTTACCGCCCAAGAAGTCCAGCGCAGCTTTTGTCCAATCATCGCTTGTATAAACTTTTGTATATGGCTCCGACTTGTACTTATACGGTGCTGTCATTGTCAGCATATTTTTTATTGTGACATTCTGTATCGTTTTTTCGCCGCGTTTGACCGTGTAATCGGGGAAAAATTCCAATACTTTCTGGTTTATGTTTTTAATATAGCCTTTATCTATGGCAATGCCAATCAGCGCAGAAACAACACTCTTTGTCACTGATGCAATATGAATGGTATCTTCAGCGGTGTAGCCGTCAAAATAGCCTTCATATACCTTTTCTCCGCCATGCATCACCACAATACCAGCAATATTACCATAGTCTGTTTTAATAAGATTTTCGAAACCTGTAATTCTTTTATTCATAATTTTACTCCTCCTAAATATAAATACATCGATTTCTAAGAAGAGCATATTATGATATAAAATTTTTTGCGATAGTACGCACCAACAATATTAGAAATTCCACATGCGCCGCATTGTTGTCCCCGACTTGGAGATTTAACATCGAAGCATCAACCTTTCAGATCACTCCTCTGCTTTACCACTATTTGTGATACGGTTCAGCGCGAATGACCTTAACTATCCTGCCCGTTCGTATTATGAGATCAACCAGT
>NZ_ASSB01000246.1:0-10921 GCF_000520755.1 Paenibacillus sp. 1-18 | reverse complement strand
TAACCCGAGGAAACGATAGATCGGGCCCATCCACTCCACATCTCGATTTGCCAAATAATCGTTAAAAGTCAGCACATGAACACCTTCGCCGGTCAGCGCATTTAGATAAGCAGGCATAACAGCAGAGAGCGTTTTTCCTTCACCGGTATGCTGCTCGATCAAAAACCCCTCATGCAGAGCGATGGCAGCCATGATCTGGACATCGTAAGGCTGTAATCCGAGCTTTCGCTTCGTTGCCTCGCAGACTAGCGCATAGGCATCGACAAGCAGCTCATCCAAAGGCGTACCTGATTTTGCTTCCTTTTTCAGCCTGAGAGATTCTGATTTCAGCCGCTGATCGTCCCATGCTTCCAAATTCCGTTTCTTAATGAGCTCCGCTTTGTCCCGATAGCCTTTCAGCTTATTCTGGGTATCGTGGTCTTTGAATTTTTGCATCAACTTGACGGCTAAATTCATCGTAATTTGATCCCTCCTCGGTAGAAATACGCGATTCTATAGTGGCTAAAGTATAATCAAACTCTATATCAATAGCAAAGTTTGGAATAGAAAAATAACTCCCTTGCTTCATTAACGGACCAGTTGCCGTTAACACTTGCGCTCTTAGCCGCTGACAACCTTCAATGTAACGCCATATGACATGCCGAACATCGGATAATCCACGTAAGGAACGGCATTCATGATGAACCGTGAGTACACTTAAGTCTGGACAAAGAACGATGCAAATGCCGTGACTCTGCCATCGGTAGGACATTTAAGGTCAATGTCCTCACAAAAGCGGTTAAACACCCGAACTTTTGAGTCTAAGTCACTTAATATAGCGATGGCTTAGTTTTTCATGGTTTTCTCACACTTTAACGGTCTTAGCCTGCACTTACTGCATAGCTATGGCTTGGCGGAACTGCTTCGGTGCTAAATCATAGAGGCTTCCGTGCATTCGCCGCTCATTGTAAAATCGAATATAGCTCGTCACCGTTTCGTATGCCTCTCGGTAGCTACTGAACTCGTACCGCTGCAGACATTCTGCTTCCAACAAACTGTGGAAGGATTCAATATGTGCATTCTTGTTAGGCGTCTTTGGAGGGATTCTCTCGTGTGTCACGTCATGTGTTACACACGCCTCCTCAAAGACGTGGGAAATGAATTGCGGTCCGTTGTCGGTGCGAATCACGGGGCGCTGTTCGGTCTCAAAGAGCTGTCGCTGCCACAAGGTGCGCTGAATCAAACCTGCTGCATGTTTACCTTCACAGGACAGTCCCATGTGGAAATCGATGACCTCACGGTCTAAGACATCTATGACGCACAGTAAGTAGAAGAAGCGCTGCTCTCCTGCGATGTAGCCATACTTAATGTCCATTTCCCAGAGCTCGTTTGAGGTCTTAATCTCGCGGTTATTCGCCAGTTTGCGCGGATGTTTCAGGCGCTTTCTTCGTTGTGGCTGAAGCATCTTCATTTTAGCAAGCAACCGGTATACTTTCTTCTTGTTAATGACCAAGTGATGCTCACGCTGTAAGCAGATCGTCAGCTTGCGATAACCATAGACCTCCGTTTCGTCGTTTAGCAGCTCACAGAGCCATTCCTGGATCTGGCCGTCACTCATCGGTACGCCAGTCTTGGTCATGGAGAAACCAGGCACAGGACGACCGCCTTTGTGTTTCACAGAGGTCTGGTTGCTTGGCTGTTTCTTACGGTAATAATAAATCTGTTCGCTCACACCGACGATCCGCAGAATGCGGCTCACTGCATGCCCCAGCTTAATCCATTTGTCGGCTATTTCAATTTTGGCGGCGCGCTACTTGTGAAGCATTCCCAACTTCTCTGGCTTCTTGAATCACTTGCTGTTTGAACTCCATCGTAAAACGTCTCCGTTGCATAAAAAATCCCCTCCACTGGTTCTTCATCTAGCTTACTACGTTAAGTAACCTAGACTCAAATCCAATTTCGGGGCTTAAGAGGAATGTACAAGCTAAATTCACGGCCGGAGTTCTAGTTTTAGATGGAGGACGAGGCACTATCAAGGTTGAGGGTACATTCGGAGAGGTGGCCGGGATTACAGAGTCCTCTAACGTACAGATAAAGTTAAGTACTGGAGATGTCTCAATGAATGAGCTTCGTGGTGATGCGGATATCCGGCTGACGGGAGGAAGCGCTACATTGGGCTGGACTGAACTAACAGGTAGGGAGCGAATTAATGTTCATTGCGGGACCGGAGGGATTGACGTACTCTTACCTGCTATAGAAACCACGGTTCTTGATCAAGGATTTCTCCCCCGCGCCAAGCGGATAACAACACATACAGGGTCAGAAATCTCGGGAGTTATTGGTATAGGTACGTTTGACATAAAACATTGGCAGTAGGGTATTAATTATTGAAGGAGCTTGCAAAACGGCAAGCTCCTTCAATAATTATACGCCTTTAATCCGACCATGTGGGTACCACAAGCAAAAATTTTGAGATATATTCTGTTGAAGTACGGAACTGGACAAAAACGTAGGAAGATGATGAAATGCTTCAAACGGTTTGATATGGAATATTGGTGGAGCATGAGTCGATAAACATCAGAGGATGAAACTGTCTTAGAGGGGAAAATCAACCTTATGAATCGACCCTTTGGTTGATTTATTATATTGGCTTGCGCGGTAAGATGAGAACATAAAATAAGAGGAGTGGTGCTGTTATGATCTCTAATTCACCTATCATCGAAGTAAGCGAGCTAAGCAAAAGCTTTGGTAGCCGCACGGCGCTGAACAATGTAACGTTCGATGTGCATCAAGGTGAAATTTTATGTTTTCTTGGCCCTAATGGGGCAGGAAAGACTACAACAATCAATATTTTGTCTACCTCGCTGCGCGGGGACCAGGGAAATATCCGATACTGTGGAGAGCCAGTGGAACAGCTAATGAGCCAATACAAACGTGAACTTGGAATTGTTCCACAGGATTTAGCGGTGTATGAGGACATATCAGCCGAAGCTAACGTTCGTTTTTTTGCTTCGCTATATGGTTTGACGGGTACGGAACTAGAGCAAGGTACAAATGAAGCGCTTGAAATCGTCGGATTGACGGACCGGCGTAAAGATAAACCGAAGACATACTCTGGAGGAATGAAGCGGAGGCTCAACATGGCTTGTGCCATCGCGCATCGTCCTAAAATGATTATTATGGACGAACCGACGGTAGGTATTGATCCCCAGTCTCGAAACCATATTCTTGGATCAATCCGCAAGCTGAGAGACGAGGGAGCAACGATCATCTATACGACACACTACATGGAAGAAGTGGAGGAAATATCTACTCGAATATTGATTATTGATCACGGCGAGGTTATCGCTTCCGGTACCAAAGAAGAATTAAAGGAACGGCTTGCCGATGAGAAACGTTACGAAGTAGAGGTTGAAGAAATAAATGAAATGCCTGATATTGATCTATACCGAATCGACGGCGTTAAGAAAGTAGACATCGTCGGAAACCGGATTCACATCTCAACTCTAAAAGGGATTGAAAATCTGGACCAAATCATTGTGAACATAACCTCAAATGGACTTAAAATTATTAATCTGACAGGCTTTTCGCCCAGTCTGGAGATGGTTTTTCTCAATTTGACTGGTCGTACGCTTCGGGATTAGGAGGAAAAGACAATGACCGATTCGAGAAAAAAAACGGGGCTGCTATTTCCATTTTCCATTATTCTTAAGCGGGATTTTATCAACTTGGCTACGAATGTCTCACTTATCTTGAGTAACACTATTTTTCCACTACTTTTAATCTTTGTGCTTGGTTATTTGGGTGGAGGGCTATATGGTGGAAGTGACGTTACCTCTTACGATTACTATGGCGTGACGATTCTAATTTACAGCGCTTTAAACGTATCCATGACGGCTGCAAATAGTTTTATGGATCAAAATGTGAAACGTAGCAATCTTCGCATATTGTACGCACCGATCCCAAAGTCGTTCATTTACTTGTCCAAAACTGCGGCCACGTTCCTATTTACAGGCCTTTGCTCCATTGTACTTGTAGCACTACTTCAACTCGTGTTTAACATTCGGCTAGGTGGAACCTCCGCAGTTTACACAGCTGTTGTACTTCTTTGTTTCGATTTGTTTTCATCTGCACTCGGTGTCCTATTCTGTTGTCTCTTTAAAGGTGAGGAATTAACAAACAAAATTCTTTCGATAATAAACAGCGTGCTCGCAATACTGGGTGGTTTGTTTTTCCAATTAGACGGCCTCGGTAGGACGGCGGAAGTCATATCCTTTTTCTCCCCAGTCAAATGGGTCGTTGAAACTGTGTTACGTATCGTTTACGACGGAGATTTCAGCTTGTTTCTACCAACACTGTTAAGCTTTGTTATAGCGTCCCTACTACTCTTATGGGGCTGTAAACGAACTTTCAAAACGGAGGACTATATATGAAAACGACCTTTCGAATTTTTTGCAATCATTCCCTTCGTATGTGGAACCGCAGGAATGTTATTGTGATTACCCTAATAATGACGTTGGCATCAATGGCGCTGGCAATCTATTTTACAGCTCAATCAGAATTGAAAGGCACCTTAGCAGTGGTAACAAGCCAAAAAGTGAGTTTGACCCTCAGCTCAGAGCAGTATCGGATTCAATATTTGCAGCAGCCGCCGCCACCTAAATCTGAGCTGGTAAAAAATAGATATGATGCAGTGGTTACTTTCAATAGCGACGGCTCTCATCGTATTGAATCATTGAAATCAGATGAATTTAAGCAGCAGCTAGAGCAAGCGATTGTCCGCCCGCATGCGCCGTTGCCTGTAATGCCTCAAAGAGGAATTGGGACCAACATATTGGGTTACCTTACCATGTTCCTGCTTATTCAAGCTTTGTTCTATTTACAGTTGTTTTCGGATGACAAAAAAACGGGCACGTTTCGACGGACTGCCGTATCTCCTGCAGGAATTGTTCCCTATTTGTCAGCACAATGTCTATTTGGATTTATGGCTGTTTATGTTCCGACATGGCTAGTGTTAGCCCTAGCGAAAGCTGTAGGAATTAATATCGGATTTGGTCTTGGCACATACTCTTTACTTCTTGTCTTGCCTGCGCTGTTAGCAGTATCTTTTGCTCTGTTTATGGCAGCGTGGATCGAGAATTCTGATAATGGGCTATCATTATCTTCAGCCATTATTCTTTTAAGTTCAGTGCTTTCGGGCAGCTTTTACACAATTGCTCATGAGAACGGTGTTATGAAGGTTATTACAAGTGTTTTCCCACAACAGCATTTTATAACGCTCGTTCAAGAAATGGAGTTAAAAGGAGCAGTAGGGTTGTATTGGGAGCACGCACTTTATGTGATTGTAGCGTCCGCAGTGTTGGCGGCGGCAGGGTGGCTCATTTGTAAGAACCGTTTTCGTAAAGGATTCTACGGGTAACTTCGGAATTTCGTGTTATAGTAAAATTAGATATTCTCACACGAACTGAGGCAGGTGAAAAGAAAAGATGGGTAGTTTTCAGCTGCTTTCTGCCAAATTGAAAGCACCCGCATTACGTAAGCAATATGTCCCGCGTCCTGAATTGTATCGGAAACTTGATAGACTCTCTGATCACAAGGTTTTGGTCGTGCAAGGCTCAGCAGGAAGTGGAAAAACCACACTTATGACATCCTACATGAGCGAGCGGCCAAATCTTGGATGGTATTGGATTACGCTTGACGAAGCGAATAACGACGCGCGTTCTTTTTGGTATTACGTTTTAGAAGCGTTAAAGGGACTGTTAGGACAAGAGCCAGAGCACTTGCGTACAATGTTTGACGCACTATCCCAAAAGCCTAATTTGGATCACCTGCTTGTGCTACTAGTCAATCGGTTGGAGGAATGCAGAGCAGTAGGAACGCTGGTATTAGATGATTTTCACTTTATTGATGACACGACCTTACTTCAAAGTCTGACATTTTTTCTTCGCTTCAGTCCCGAATCAATCCGCATTGTTCTGCTGACCAGAGAAACTCCAAGGTTATATTTGGGAGAGCTTGCCATGTCGGGAAAATACCTGGAGGTTAACGAACGCGAATTAGCATTTACCCACGAAGAAGCGAAATTATTTCTGACTCAAACGCTTAGTTTAACACTCGAACCCTCAACTATTCACAAGTTGTATCAATGGGCTGAAGGATGGGTGGGCGGCTTACAACTGTCTGCTCTTGCGGTTGTTCACCATACGCATACTTTGACGGAGCCAGTCGGAATCTTGAACAGATACATGGTTGATTATTTGTCTAATGAGATTTTGCGGTCGGTATCGGAGTGGGAGCAACAGTTCATGCTTCAGACATCTGTGCTTGCATATTTCAATGAAAAGATATGTAATTGGATGCTCGGCATTAATGATGCGGCGGTGATTATCACAAGGTTGGTAGAAAAGCATTTGTTTGTGATCACCGTGGATGAGGAAGAAGGTTTATATCGTTATCATCAGGTATTTGGGGATTTTTTAAGGGCAAAGCTTCGCGAGCAAGGAGAAGATACAGTACGATCGCTCCATCTTAGAGCAGCAGAAGCTTATGAACGAATGGGAAGTAGTGAAGAGAGCCTCCAGCATTATTTGTGGGCTGAGGCTTATAAAGAAGCTATACGTTTATTATTAGCAACAGGACATCACTTCCCCAATTGGACGTACCTTCGGCAAATTCCGCTTGACATTTTATCTTGCAGTCGCCCACTTATGTTTCAGCGGTTGTTTTATCACTTTTGTAACTTAGAAATTGAAGATATGAGGCAAATCATAAATTTAACACCACAGCAAGAGGGAGATGGATTAGGGAGCTTGTTTCAGTTGTGTCGTTTTATGCTAGGAGATGAAGTTTTTGATCTACCTGTTGGAATGGAATGGCTCGGAAACTGGGAATCTTTAGAAATGGATGCAGTTACGCGTGCCATTATTTTGGTAACTGGTGGTACAATGTTGTCGCTTAAAGATCAATTTGCGACAGCCATGAATTGGCTCAATCAAGCAAAACGGTTGGAAAAATTGTCGCCAAATCCTTTTTTGCGCTTTTCTATCTTGAGCAGCCAAGCCCAAGTGCTGGAAACGTTAGGTGAATTTTCGGCATGTCTGTCACTGTATGAAATCATGTTTGATCTTTGTGAGAATTATCCTATGCTACATCCAATGAAAGTTATCAACTGGATCGGGCTAACTGGCATCCAATTAAAGATGATGAAGCTTGAATTGGCTGAAGAGTCAATTGCTACGGCTAAACAAATATTTTTCGACGATGACAGTCAATTAAAAAGTGCATACTTATATAACGAAATGGAACTTCGAGTACTTCACGGCGATAACACACGCGCGATTGAATTACTGGAGGAACTTAAGAAATTTCCCCTTTATCAAAGTCCTACCTATTTTACGTCTATTTTAAAATACATGCTCAGGTATGGATTGAGTAACATTGAAATGGAAAATGAACTATTGAATAGAGTCGAAGAACCACACTCCAAAGCTTTTATACGCTTGGAAGATCGTTTGGCGTGTGCTCGGATTCGCGTAGCAAGAGGAGAAAAAGAGCTTGCCTATCAGCACCTTGACGTATTACTGCCTCATGCAAGAAAACATGGAATTCGAACCATTCTGGTAGAAGGGTTATTATTAAAGATGACTCTGATAGCTTCTGCATCAAGCGTGCCGGGAAAAGAATTGTTTCAAGTACTCCGAGAAGCTGTTCATTACGGATATGAAAACGAGTACCTGTCTCCTTTTTGTTTGGAGATGGAGAGACTTCGCCCTTATTTCGGTCTATTTTTGAAAGATCCGGATCAGGAATTAAATTCCAAAGAAAAATGCTTTGCACAGCTTATACAGACACTCTTGGAACAATCAAAAATGCAAGTATCTTTGCCCGTATCACCTAAGGAGCGTGAAAAAGCCATTCTCAGTGAGCGTGAGCTTGAGGTACTTCAAGTGTTAGCCAAGGGACGTAGTAACAAAGAGATAGGAGTTATGCTGTGTATTTCATTAGCTACAGTTAAATCTCACGTCATCAATATTTACGCGAAACTCCAGGTATCTAACCGAGTAGAGGCTGTAGAGCGGGGGAGAGAGCTTGGATTACTTTATTAAATAGAGTATTGGACTCTATTCACTTCTTAAAATACTTGTATGACCACATTTCGGTAAGTTTGAGGCGTGTACTGGTTTCCTTAGTTGTAATGAATAATCGGTCCAGTCACGTCTTTATTACTGATGTTTCATATATATTAAAACTCAAGGCTTTTCATTTGTTAATTGATAAATCTATAAACGATTAACTGAAAGCTTTCTGTGTTAAAATTGCCTTTTAGTTATTTACAAAGCCGAGTCTCACGATATAAATCCATATTTACTATGTAATGTTATAGTTAATATAGAATTTAATACCGTCATCAAAGATTTCTCCTATATAAGACGCAAATAAGAAATTAACGATGTCAATCAAGTCGCTAAATCGGGTAATCAACAGTTAACAGACGCATATAATCAGTAATGTAAATGTGGAGCTTCTTATGTTGAGGAGTCTGCATACAAGAGGAACAAATGGGGCTGTAACGAAAGTGGCGATATTGTTTTCTGGATAACAAGAAGGGTATGGTTGATACGATTAAAGGGAAAGTTTGGTATATGACGAATAGGTATTTTGTGGAGAGGTGAACATTTAACATAGCGTTAAACTCAGTGATATCAAGGGTTATGACATAATGTAGAAAGCCTGAGTTCCAGCTTCAGCTATTCTCATATTAACAGTTACGGGTAAGATACTCACGCAAAGCCCAGACACAGCGATAGGTGTTACCACAGATAAAATGGTCGGTATTGAATTTGATGATAGAGAGTGCAGTCATGTAATTCTTGGGTGCTAACATCCTCCTGTGGGGCTATTTGCAGTTTGGTTTTTATTACCATTGTAATATCATATGGTATAGCACTCAATTAAAAAATTCGGAATCGGGTGAAAGTATGGTACTGACAGACAAGACAGCTCCTAAAGGTTAAAAACACATACTACTACTTTTAGGAGGATAATCATGAATTCTAACAAAATAAATTTGGAGCAGTGGAATCGCAAAGAACATTTTGAACAGGGAGACAACATACAACTGGCTGTTTTAAGCGAGGATAAAGTAATGATAAAACAAGAATTGAAAATAGAGGGTATCCCGGCAATTTTGTGGGGTGGTAAATCAGATAAGATATTTATAGCTATCCACGGTAATATGTCAAACAAGGCAGATGATGCGATCGTTATATTTGCTGAAGAAGCAACGGTACAAGGGTATCAAGTCATTAGTTTTGATTTGCCTGAACATGGTGACCGCAAAGAAGAAGCATACGCCTGTAAAGTTCAAAATTGTGTTGATGATCTTGACATAATCATGCGTTACACACAAAAGCAATCGGATGACATCAGTATCTTCGCTTGTAGCATGGGTGCGTATTTTAGTTTGCTTGCTTATAATAATTTCCCACTTAAACAATGCCTGTTTCTTTCTCCAGTGCTGGATATGGAGAGAATAATCAAAAATATGATGACATGGTTCAGTGTAAGTGAGGATAGATTAAAAGTTGAAAGAGAAATATCTACACCCATTGGACAAACGCTTTATTGGGATTATTACTGCTATGTTAAATCACATCCGGTTGATACATGGAATAAGCCAACTGCCATTCTTTATGGTTCTGAAGATGACTTATGTGAATATGATGTAATATCTACATTTGCAAGCCGATTTCATTGCCAACTAAAAGTGATGAAGCATGGAAAACATTATTTTCACACCAAGGAGCAACTGCAGTTTTATAGGCAGTGGTTGAAAGAACATTTATTCGCAAATTAAGCATAATGGGAAGCAAGGAGTTTTATCTCACTGCTTCCCATTTTGCATACTTACGTGTGTCTGAACTATGTTCACTCAATCGTAGTGATGTAACTATGTCAGAACGTGGAGGGAAATTGATTGTACGCAAAAGTAAAGGTGGCGAGTCACGTTCTTTACCACTGGCTGTTGACGTGCGTTACCATATCAGTAAATACCTTGACTCAAGGACGGATGAAAACGAAGCCTTGTTTATCAGTAATGAACGTAAACGTATTTCAATTAGAACGGTACAGCATATGCTAAGTAAGTATGGAACGCATCCCCATGCACTCAGACATACATTTGTGCGTACCCTTGTTAAATCAGGAAATGATATTGCAGCCGTGGCTGAAATGGCTGGGCATAAAGATGTAAATGTAACACGCCGCTATTCTAAACCAGATGAACAAGAAATGATTACAGCAATTGAAAGAGCATTCTCATAATAATCATGTGTACACTACGTACACACTGCGGCTTAGATGATTTATGTCTAGGCTTTTTTGTGATTTAATAACCATATATTGGTGTTGAATTGAATAAAGGGGGATAGTTTACACCCAAAACGCTTGTTTAATTTCCAAATAATGCTGTAGCACTTCCTTCTACACACTGAAGTTATTTTATAAGCGAATGATTCAGCTATTCAGGCATATGAACAATTTTCTCCGATGTCGGAGAATTTAAGTGCCAGTAAAATATTCGAAATGCTCTCTCTGCCTGAATCTGTTGATACCGAAACGCAAAATTTTGCGTTTCGGGGGGGGGGGGGTTTTAAATTAAATCACCATTCAATTTCCATAAATATGGGCATAGCACTTATACTCCCCGATTCAGCTTATTTTTTGACACGATACAATATGCAAATTGTTGACGGTTGTTGGTCTGCTTCACATGTCAATTCTAAACCGAATCTATAGATAAATTACAAAGGAAAATGAGTATCAATGTTCAATCAGGTAACTTTGCATGGCTTGAGTAGTACCGCTATTTTCTACTATAGATTATCAAGTAAAGAACAAGGCTACATGATGATACCCTTAATCAAGAAATCATTGTAAACTA
>NZ_ASSB01000245.1:0-17320 GCF_000520755.1 Paenibacillus sp. 1-18 | reverse complement strand
GAAAAAGCCGCAGGCTCCTCGAACGGCAGCAGCTTCGTCGGCTGGTCAAGTGTCAGGCCCGCCACCTCGGACAGCTTCGTATAGTCCTGCTTCCATGCAAGCCATTGGACGGTTTGCACCAGGAAGGTAGCATCGTCCACTTCCTTGAAGCCATCATACGTCTTCTTCGACTGTCCGTTTTCCTCACGCGCATATTTCGGCGTGGCATCTTCGACAGGTGAAGAATCACCGATGAATGCCGCCTTGCCCTGGCCTACCTTGGAAATAGCGGCAAAGGGGCCTTCGGCACGGCCTCCGCCGTTATAGACACCCTGATCTACAGCATTGCCCCATTTTTTCGTGCCTGCAGGGATATAAGCAATCCCTTTAGCCTTGTCCGGATCAATAATAGCCAGCGTAGATCCAGCATGCATTGCAATAGAGCTCACGCCCTTGGTAATACCGAAGGATTGATCCGCAGCCACAATGTCCGTCGCGTTCACGTCACCGAGCGCATTGTAGCGGAAACGAACACCAAAGTTCGTTGCCAGCCAGTCAGAGCTGGTTAAGCCCTGCATTGCCGGTGATGCAGCTTCTTCTGCTGTCATGCCTTTTGCCGGATTGGAATAGGCTCCGCGGCGATAGCCGTTCATGACCTCGGAAGAATCCCAGCGGTTTTTGTTACGGTCTGCATTATAGTGGTCGGAGATGAAAAAGACGCTGCCCCCGTTCTTCACATATTGCAGCAAAGCAGCCTGCTCGGATGCCTTAAAGGCAACATTGGCTTCACCGATGATGAACACATCATATGGACGCAGCTTGTCATACGTTATGGCCTGCTCTCCATAGGTAAAAGGAATGGAACGGTTCAACTGGTCCACGGTAAAACCAGCATTGCGCAGCCCGTCCGCAAAATCGGAGAAGGCGCCATCAATGACCCAATCCGCAGCTCCGGCTGTCTGTGCATGCGTATTATCGAACAGAACCTTTTTGCCTTTTCCATCCGGCAATGTCGTACCGGGTTGTCCCGGGGTACCAGGATCAGGCTCGCCCGGATCACCAGGGTTTCCTGGCTCGCTTCCACTCACCAGCTCCACAGCGCTCGGGCTTTTCACTCCACCAAAATTGTTGTAGGCACCAAGCGTACCCGTCACGCGGATTTTGCTGCCGATCAGCTCAGGGTGGCCTGAAAGTCCAAACTGCCCTCTGTACGCTGATGTAAGCTGTATATCCAATAGACTAGACGTATTGTGTTCATTGGCCTGATCAGCAATTAATACGTTAAAATCATTGGCAAACGGGCTGGAAAAGTTGGCCGTTTTTGATCCGGTAGCATGTCCGACGATGTAGCCTTCCACCGTCACCGTGCTTCCGCTGCTTTGGCGCTGAAGGGCTTCAGCCACTGTCAATGCCCCCTCGGCTTTAACTTGACCGAACGGAACGAAAATTCCTATAAGCAGTGATACAATCGCTGCCAGATGCAGCATTCCTTTCAAGCGTGAACCTGTGAAGCGCAAGCCTTTTGCCATACGTCAATATCCCTCCTATTATTCCATAAATGGTATTGTCCTCTATCAGATTAGCGATCTATCCTCTAATTCCTTCCTGATTTCATCCATAATTATGTAAAAATTAATTTTTTCTAGTGGGAACCTGTTGGTCTTTGTAAAAATCGAATCCTGTGGTTGACAGCGGTCACAGCATATATTATTCTAAAAAAGATATGTAGAACGGTATACGCGAATGAAGATGACGGGAGAGTCCGTCCAGGAAGCTTACAGCCTGGAGGCACCGAAGGAGCAAGACGCCAGCACCCGGCTGACGGATAATCTCTCAGGTCCATGTATCGTCATCTGACGCAACTCTGGAGAGAGCGCAAGCCACCCAAGGGGTAAGGCGGGAATGACACCGCACGAAACTCTCAGGTAACGAGGACAGAGATAAGGGAAACTTCCTTATCCTGTCCTTTTTTGCGCTCACATCGTGCGTCAGCATTAGGAACCGTCTATACGCGCAAGACGCGGCAATACCATATACTATGGTATTAGAACATACAGGGGGCCATACCATGCGTTTCAAAGATGTATTTTCCATTATCGGCCCGGCTATGACCGGACCCTCCAGCTCACATACCGCAGGCGCGGTGCGGCTCGCACGCGTTGCCCGGCACTGGCTCGGCGCACAGCCTGACCGTGCCCGCATGACACTGTACGGTTCTTTTGCCGATACGTACAAGGGCCACGGCACAGACCTGGCGCTCATCGCGGGGCTGCTCGATTACGATACGGACGACTACCGAATTCCGGATGCCGAGCAATGGGCAGAGCAAGCCGGGATGGCGGTGGAATTCGCCTTTAGCGGACTACCCGCCCCTCATCCGAACACGGTCCGCTTCGAGCTGTGGAAGGATGAGGAGCTGCGCACGCTGCTGGGTTCCTCCATTGGCGGCGGAAGCATCCATGTCCAGCAGCTCAACGAATTCCGGGTCAATCTGACCGGAGAGCTGCCCACGCTAGTGCTTCTTCACTCGGATAAGCCCGGTACATTGGGCGCGGTGACCTCAGCGCTCGGAGCGGCTGACATTAACATTGCCTATATGCACGTGGATCGCAAAAGCCGGGATGGTGAAGCACTTACCGCCATCGAAATGGACAGTCCTGCTACGCCTGAAGTGATCAAAAAGCTGCGGTCCTTACCTCATATGTACGAAATTAAAATGATCAATTTGAAAAAAGGAGCTGAATCTGATGCGATTTAGCCGTCTGCATGAAATCAGTGCTTTATGTGCGAAGGAATCCACCACGATTGGCCGTCTGATGATTCAAGAGCAGGCACAAGAGACGAACACATCGGAGGAAGAAATCTTCCGCCAAATGTCTGATTATTATGAAGTAATGAAGGAAGCCGTTCATCGTGGTCAGACACAAGACACTGTATCCCGCAGTGGATTGACGGGCGGCGACGGCAAGCGCCTGGCTGAATATTTGCGGGCAGGGGAAACCTGCTCCGGCGATGCCTCGGCGCTAGCCATGGCGTATGCCCTCTCCGTGTCGGAGGTTAATGCGTCCATGGGTCGTATTGTCGCCACGCCCACCGCAGGCTCATGCGGAGTCATCCCCGGTGTGTTCATCAGTGCACAGGAGCGATTCGGCTGGGATGACGAGCATATGGTGCGCGGCCTGTTCGCCGCTGGAGCCATCGGCTACGTGATCGCCAACAACTCCTTCATTTCCGGCGCAGAGGGAGGCTGTCAGGCTGAGATTGGCTCAGCGATCGGGATGGCCGCCGGCGCTATGGTCGAGCTGCGCGGCGGCACGCCTGAGCAGGCTATTCACGCCGTGGGCCTCGCCCTTAAAAACACGCTCGGCCTGATTTGCGACCCCGTCGCCGGACTCGTGGAGATTCCGTGCATCGTGCGCAACGGACTGGGGGCTGTCACCGCGCTTGCCGCAGCGGATATGGCCTTGGCAGGTGTGCGCAGCGCCATCCCGTCTGACGAAGTCATTGACGTGATGCTCGAGGTCGGCAGCGCGATGCCGTCAAAGCACCGCGAGACCGCCAAGGGCGGCTTGGCGCAGACGCCGACCGGCAAGCGCTTAACCGAATCGCTTACACGCAACGCATCGACCAAGAACAAAAAGTCGTAGTTTTTAAGCGCCAGTCCTCCCTCTACATTCTCCTGAAGAAAGAGGATTTACCATATTAAGAAAAGAGCAAGCATGTCGTCCCTGGACGTATGCCTGCTCTTTTTCTTTTCAGTCGGTTACAGATTACTGCACGTTCACCTGTACCTTCGTCATTTTACCTGCATATTTTACTGTAATTACGGCTTTCCCCTTGCCCTGTGCCTTAATGTTACCGTCTTTGACTGTGGCAACAATAATTCTCGACGAGGACCAGACAGCCGGTTTGGAAACATCCTGCTCCGACTCGTCCTTGTACGTAGCTGTAGCCGTCACTTTAGCCAGTTGTCCTGCCTTCAAATTCAATGTGACTTCGTCTGTTTGCAAATATTTAAGTGTATCTACATCCACGGGTACACTGATAACCTTCCCGCCGAACTTCGCCTGAATGTTGCTTTTACCATAGCTGACCGCGGTAACCTGCCCCTTCTTAACCGTAGCTACCTTGTAATTGGACGTTTTCCATTCAGCCTGGGTTGTAACGTCCTTTTCTTTGCCATCACTGGATTTAACAACAAGCGCGATGGTTTTTTGATCACCGGATTTCAGCGATAACGCGATCGCATCCGCCTCAATCTTTTGCGCTACGTCCACTTCCACTGTGAATGTAAGGTTTTGCTTGCCATAGGAAGCTGTAACGGTAGCCTTACCACTGCCATTCGCTTTGATCAAGCCCTCGCTAACCTCGACCACTTTCACATTGCTGGTCGTCCAGGTAGCATCCTTGGTTACATCTGTTTTTGCACCGCCATTCTTGACGCCAGTTACCTTCAATTGCTTCGTTTCCTGGGCACCGAGCGCAATGACCCGTGAGTCTGTTTCCAAACGGTCTACAAGGCCCACTTGAACGTTTATCGTAAATTTTTTGCCGTTGTAGGTTGCTGTAATAACCGCCTTACCGGCTGATTTACCCGTAATCGTTCCTTTGGATACAGAAGCAATGTCTTCCGCACTTGAAGTCCATTCCGCATCCTGTGTCACATCTTCCTTACGCCCGTCGGCATAAGTAGCGGTCAAAGTTGCAGTATAATCCTCATTAACATCAATCGTTGCTGTTTTGGAGGACAAAGCCAGGTCACCAGGTACATTCACGGATACCGTCGCTGTGGCTGTTTTACCGCCATACGAAGCAGTGATCGTTGCCTCACCTGTTTTATAGCCCGTTACTTCACCCTTACTGACAAATGCAATATCTTCATTGCTGGATTTCCACTCTGCCTTGCTTGTAATATCCTCTTCCGTACCTGTTACATACGTAGCAGTCAGCTTGAGCTTTTTGGTTTCCTTGGCATTCAGGCTCAGCTTGTCCTCACTCAAATCGAGATATCTGGAGGTTTCAACGTCTGTCTTGATCGAAACAGCCTTATCACCATACTTAGCGGTCACCGTAGCTGAACCCGCTCCAATCGCCATAATCGTTCCTTTATTCACCGTCGCAATTTTCTCATCACTTGATGTCCAAGTAGCCTTATCTGTGATATCAGTTACCGTTCCATCCGGGTAAACAGCGGAAACCTGTATTTTCTTGGATTCATCCAAACGGAGAAAAATATCAGATTCGCTGGCTTTCAGCTTGTTCGTTTGATCAACATCTACCGAAATTGTAGCGGACATTGTACCATATTTACCAGTAATCGTCGCCTTTCCCGCACTATAGCCGGTAATGGTGCCTTTCAGTACGTCTGCCACCGCTGCATTGCTAGAGCTCCACTCGGCAGACTCTGTAACGTCCTGTACCGTTCCATCCGGGAACGTCGCTGTCAATTTAACCTTCTGAGTTTCCTTCAACAACAGGGAAACCTCAGATGGACTAACATCCAAACGTTTAACCTGTTCCACCTGCACAGCAATCGTTACGGTCTGTTGACCGTATACGGCCTTAATATTGGCTGTCCCTGCTCCCTGAGCGGTAACCAATCCGTTAACTACGGTTGCTACCTTCTGGTTATCCGAGGTCCATGTAGCATCACCCGAAACCTGAGCTGTTGTATTATCACTGTAAGTTGCTGTCAGATCAATCTGTCCAGTGCCGCTTGAACGCAAGCTCAGGCTTTGTACACTGGATGTCAATGCCTTAACCTTTTTCGTTACATGTACCTGAACCGATTGTATTTTATCTTTATAGGTCGCAACCACAGTCGCTTCCCCTTCACCCTTGCCTGAAACTGTACCGTTGTATACCGTAGCAATAGCTGTATTGTCACTTTTCCAATCCGTGCTTACGGTTACATTTGAAGTCGTCCCATCGGTATAAATAGCCGTAGCCGTCAATGCAGCCGTATCTCCCTGTTGCACAGTTACCTCGTTAGAGGAAAGGACAATCTTGGAAAGCACCGGATCAGCCGCGTATGCGAGCCCTGCATATGATGTAAAACTTGAGATCAGGATGACCAACGCCAGAAAACCAGACCACCTATTCTTCAAAATCTAATTCCCTCCCAATTCAAAACTTAAAATCAAGGATTCCGCAAAATCCTTATACCTACGTTTTATGTCGACATATGGAAAAGAATAGTTTAGGCTTTAAAGAAAATTTGGTCCTTATTAACTAGAATCGGTACTGATCCAGATCAAGTCGTTAAATGTAACCTTACTTTTACAAGCAGCTGTAAGCTGCTGCACGAACTCTTAAATGGTGGTATTCTTCCATGTTTGGATCGAGCTGATGCATATAAACGACCGAAAACTGCTCGCTTGGATCTATAGAAACCCAAGTGCCTACTGCTCCCGTCCAGCCAAATTCTCCAATAGAGCTGTTTGCGTGCCCCGCCGCTTTATCAATCAACGTGCGCACGCCCAGTCCGTAACCATAGCCTGTATGATATGAATTCGTAAAATCGGATAACTGGGCTGTATTCAAATGATTTGTGCGCATTAAATCAATCGTTTTTCTCCCTAATAGCCTCACACCGTCTATCATCCCGCCATTCGATAGCATTTGTGAAAATGTAAGATACTCTTTAACCGTCGAATACAGACCTGCGCCTCCACTTTCATATATAGCATCTGATTGATGATATTCATCCAAGAAACCTTCTGTTTTTTCAAGTTCTCCTGTGTCTGTCCGGTGATACACGGAAGCCATCCGCGATTCAATATCCCCACGATAACGGTAACCTGTACTGTTCATGCCAAGTGGATCAAATATTTCATCCTTTAGAAATTGTCCCAATGATTTTCCTGAAATCACTTCAATGAGACCTGCAACAAGATCATGTCCATATCCGTATAACCATCGTGTTCCCGGCTCGAATGCAAGCGGAACTTTAGAAAGCGCTTTAATTTCTGTGCGCAAATCATATTTCCCCTGTCTTTCCTTTAACTCTTTAATGACTTTCTGCATAGCTTTCCCTGTTTCTGAAGACTCGGAAGCGTAAGGAAGCCCTGCGCTCATATTGAATATATGCTTAATTAAAATGGGACTATCCGCCTTATCAATGTAGGTATGTCCGTTAGGAGCAGTTTTGAATACATACGAATTACGATATTCGGGGAAATATTCATACAAAGGCTCATTCAACAAAAATTGTCCGCGTTCATACAGCATAAGTGCAGCCGTACATACAATAACCTTTGTCATGGAAAATAAGCGATACACGGTATCCTCAGTGATTGGTTTTTGAGCTTCCAGATCAGCATATCCGTAGTATCCTTCATATAACACCTGACCATTTTGTGCAATGGCACAACCACACCCTGCCGGTCCATTCGCTACGAATTGTTGCAATAGCTGATCTACCTTTTGAAAACGAGACATATTTATCCCTCCTGTTTTTCCTCAAAAGAAACAAGCTTTCCCTCGCGCTCTAATCTCCTGTTCCAACAAGCCCAACCTGATTCCTGTAAGCGCTTATTACCCATGTCATAACCACCAGATGACTTTACATTAACAGTTCTGCCACCGTGTCTTTCCAGCGATCCAGCACCGCTTCCGGCTCCTTGAGTCGGATTGTAACGCCTGTCACAATATCTGCATATTGGGCCGAATCTTCTCGGGCAGCGAATATCTGTGCCGCAAATCGCTCACGCACATGCTTGGCTCCGGGCAACATCGGCAGATGCTCCAGTGACAGCCGTACATAATGCGCCTTCCCGCCGATGAACACCGCAAGCGTTGCTTTCCCGGTGCGGATCATGTTACCTGTCGTGGTCGTCCCCGGCCATAGTGCCAGCCGCAAATTCCCCTCGTCGAGCGCAACAATCTCACCTACGCTAATCATTGCAACGTGCGGCCACTGATCCTCTGTGACCGTCAGCAGCATCATCGCTTCATGCTGCTTGTTCTCCAATGCCTTGCCATTCAACAGCGTGAACAGCTCCTTGCCGATCCTTGGTATCTGCATAAAGTATACCCCCCTTTACTTCGGCCCATATACTCAAAATACCACAATTTACATCCGGTTACGAACGATCCCGCCTCCGTTCTGCAATCAGGGGTACGTGAATCGCATTCGGAATATCCCGGGGATCGACCTTGAACGCTGATCAACTTCTGAACGATTGGACTCACAACGGGGACAAATATGCATCTGTCAGCACTCCTTTAATTTTTTTATTTTCAAACATATTTAACGCAGCATTTGGCTCAGCTTTTTCTCCCAATCGGCTACACCCAGCGGAGAATCAAGCGGCTGCGAGTAATGGCCTCGAATATCCGGTGCTACAGGTGTCGTCGCATCCAGTATCATTTTGTGAGTCATTCCTGCCGGACCAGAGCCAGGGTCAAGCGGCAAAACAGACAAGCCTGGAACTATGACAGCATCATGCTTCGGATGCAGCTTAGTGGATAAAGCCCACATGACCTGCGGCAGATTGAACGGATCGACATCCTCATCCACTACAATGACCAGCTTGAAATACCCCAGCCCATGCGGAGTCGTTAACGCACGCATCCCCACAGCCTTCGCAAAACCGCCATACCAGGTTTTCGTAGAAATAATAGCGACAAGCCCATGCGTATACATGGCATTAACGGCTACGATTTCATTAGGAAATGCATCCTTGAGCTGTTGGAACAACGGTACACTTGTATTTACACCAATCATATAGTCCGTTTCCGTCCAAGGCATTCCGATGTACAAATGCTCAAAGATAGGCTGCTTACGGTGATATACACGATTAATCTGAATGACTGGCATCGCGCGCCCACCGGAATAGTGACCTGTGAATTCACCGAATGGACCTTCATACTCCCGCTCGCCCGCTAACACTTCACCTTCCAGAATGGCCTCAGCCCCCCAAGGCAGATCCAGGTCCGCATCCTTGGCTTTAACTACACGGTAAGGCTCACCCTGAATGGCACTGCCATCTCATATTCGGATTGATCGTACAACAGTGGTGTAGAGGCAGCCGTCGTTGTCCGCCATTCCAATACGAATGGAAGCGAGCGTCTTCATGCTGCAAGGAGCAACAATCATACCGTCTATCCGGAAGGAACCGCTAGAAATACGCGCAGCCTGATCCTTGTACGAGTAAACCACATCCGCCATCATCTCCACTTCCTTGACCGTGTTGCCTGTCTCATAGGGAATGTTTGCAATAGCCCACGGAGATAACACGAGGTGGCTCTGAACCCCCGCCTCTCGTAAATGCTGTAATATACGGATACTAAAGATTGACCCCGTCGCTCCCGATATTCCTACAATGATTTTCTTCATATATTCCCCTGCTTTCACTCCATTGTTTCCGTCCTCTAACAATGCTCTGCTCTTTAGACAAGTTTATCCATTTCATCACTACCAAAAATTATACGCCTTACCTGTACTCACGAAAAATATATATAATATATGTAATGTATACTTTAAAAGTATTCACTTGAGACTGTTCAGAAATGGGAGGTACCCTAAATGGATATAAAGCATCTGCACTACTTCTGCACCATTGTGGAAGAAGGGCAAATCACGAAGGCCGCCCGAATGCTTAACATGGCTCAGCCTCCATTAAGTCAACAACTCAAAAATATGGAGGATGAGCTTGGCGTCAAGCTAATTTACCGCGAAGGAAAGAAGTGGGAGGTAACTGAGGCCGGATACGCACTATACACCCGTGCCAAGCGATTATTGGCCGAGATGGAGGATACCTGTAGAGAAATTGGTGAATTTGAAAGTAATGTCACCGGTACTCTGTCTATAGGCACTTCATCGGTCTGTATGTCACTGATTACCGGACCTCTCAGCCGCTTTCATCAGGATTACCCGGGGGTGTATATTAAAATAGGGCATGGGGACACGCATTACCTGGAAGAGCTGCTGCATCAGAATAAAGTTGATTTGGCCCTGCTCCTTCTCCCGGTAGATGACAAGTCGTACCATACGATAGAATTAGAGGAGATTCCTTTTGTTGTGGTGCTTCCTTGTGAATGGGCAGATCGTCATCCGAGTGGTGAAATTACGTTACAGGAAGTCGCCAGCTATGATCTCCTGTTAGCACGTCGAACGGAAGGACTTGGGATATACGAGACTGTGATTCGCAAATTTCAGGAGCAGCATCTTAACCCCCGTGTGGTACTGGACTGCCCTGAAATATCGACCATTCTCTCCCTTGTATCAACAGGCATGGGAATTACTATTATTCCAGACGCTGGCTTGGGACAAGAGTATGGTGACAGATTTCGCACACTATCTATTAAGGAGCCCTTCTCCTTTACCCGACCAGCCGTCGTATGGCGTAAGGATCGCTATTTGTCCAATGCAGCCCGCAAATTAATTGAACACCTGCAAGCTGGAGTTGGAAACACAAAGAAGACTGCCCCAGAGTAGAAATTCCACTCACAGAACAGTCATATATTACATAGGTACTCACTATTCAGATCAGATTATATATCCCGTCCTACTTGACTCGCTGATGTCGATACTCTGTCGGAGTCATTCCACATTTACGCCGGAATACTTGTGTAAAATGCCGCATATTCTGGTAGCCGATCCGCTCTGAGATATCAGCCAGCCGCAGGTGGGGATCACTGAGCAGCCGCTTCGCCTCCTCCATCCGCAAACAAATGACATAATCCTTATAGCCCTGTCCCGTTTTCTGCTTGAACAGTTGGCTAAAGTAGACCGGGTTCAAAAAGACGACGGAAGCTACCTTCTCTAACGACAGCTCCTCCGTAAAATGAGCCTGAATATATTGCAATGCCACATCCACCGTATGCATGCCTTTACGAAGACATTCTCCGATATCCGCTGCTGCCGCTGCAATCTCCTCCGGCGTCCTTCTTAGCCGTGCAACCTCTTCAGGTATGGAGGCAAAATTGTGGTGAACGCCTGAGCGCGTAATTTGCAGAGGCACCTTCACGTAACGTTTTAAATGGGATTCGAGTAACGTCTCCAGCCGTGCAGCCTCCGCCTCATCCCGCAGGCGTGCAATGCCCAGCAGGCTATGACGGTCGAGACTGACGACAAAGCCGCTCCCCCCTGCCTCAATAAGCTCGGATAGTACGTTTTCAATCATAAAATGCTCCAGATGCGTCTGCTTATGATCAGGTTCCATGCAAACCATAAAGAGATGAAACTCCGGATAATTTTCGATAAAGGGCTGTATATCCAGTTTTCCCGTGTCCAGTCCAAGTGCATAGCGTTGAAAAACAGCCTCACGCAAATAGACCATATTGGATTTGAGAAGCCTGCCCTCATTGGCCTGCTGCGAAGCGACAAGCGCTTCGGCAGCCAGCACATTAATACATTCCAGCAGCTTCCTTTTGCCGATTGGCTTTAACAGATAATCCTTGGCACCCAGCTTCACTGCTCTTTGCGCGTATTGGAAGTCGGAATGGGCCGAGATGACAACCCACTGTAGATGAGGATGCTTTCGCTTGGAAATGCGCATGAATTCCAGACCATCCATACCCGGCATCAGGATATCAGTCAATACAATATCCACGGAATGCTCCGCCAGAATGCCCGCTGCTTCCTCGGTGGAAGCAGCGAGATGAATGCCGCAAGTTGGCAGAGCTTGGCCAATCGTACGCCGAATCCCCTGCCGAATCATACTTTCATCGTCAGCTATCAGAATATTCATGTTTCTTCCTCCTTCTGTGGCAGAGGCACACTTACAGTGGCTGTCGTTCCGGCCCCAGGTGTACTAGAGATCCGTAGACCGTACTCCTCTCCAAACATGTGCCGTAGCCTTAAATTTAGATTTTGCAGGCCGATGCCTCCCGCCTGCCCGCTGCCCGTCTGCTTGCCGGGTTCTGCCAAAGCTACCTGAACCACCTCCCATCGTTCGTATTCCATCCCTGCACCGTTGTCGATGATGTGCAAACTTAATACACCGCCATGCTCCTCTGCCCGAACGAACAGCTTGCCACCTGTATTCGCAGGTAGCGGCTCCAGCCCATGCTTGACTGCATTTTCAATCAATGGCTGCAAGGTCATTTTCGGCAAACGGATATCCAGCCATCGCTCATCCATGCTGATGTCTACGGATACCCTGCCCTCCAGCCGGGCTTGGATGATTGTAAGGTAGTGGCTGATCTGCTCCACCTCCTCACGAAGGCTTACATCGGCCCCCTCTTCCCAATGGCTGCTGTAGCGGAACATATGGGATAAGGAGAGTACCACCTCTCCTAGCTGATCCTGCCCCTTTTCATCCAGCATCCAATAAATCATATCCAGCGTATTGTACAGAAAATGTGGATTAACCTGCGTCTGCAGCGCATGCAGCTCCGCATTTTTTTCACTGACTGATGAGATACGGACCAGCTCAATCAGTTCTGCAATCCGTCTTACCATATGGTTGAAGGAATTGGCCAACTGGTTGATTTCTTCATATGACTCTATGCTTACCGTATGACGGAAATTCCCCGTCTCTACCCGATTCATTTCACGAATGACCCGCTTGAGCGGAAGTGAAATCCCTCTGGAGACAATAGATGCAATTAACGCGGACACAATAATGAGTATAGGTGCCACAATAAGCAAGTATCTTTGATTTTGCACCAGCTCTACATTCAAATCCTCACTGGGTGTCACACTAATGACCGACCAATCCGCAAACGGCAGCTTGGAAGCGATTACAACACTTTCATTACTCCGGTTTACAATAACATCATCCTCCGCTACCTGCTGTTCCAGTCCCCGCAAATCCGGGGGAGGGTCAGAGGAAGTAGCCGATACAATCCGGTTTTCATGGCCTAACAGATATACCTGACTATTGGTACCCAGCCGCAAGTTGTGAAGAGCGGACAAAACAGAACGCGGTTCGGCTTCAAATAGAACAATCCCTATCGGTTTGTGTTCGTCCAGATCATACAACTGCCGTCCGAACGCAAATACAGGTCTGGTTTCCACTTGATCAATGACAGAGTGGGGATACACGCCCAGCCATGCGATTTTGCCTGCTGACTTTCGTATTTCCTTATACCATTCCGTATGTTCGTACTGAGTATCAATGACATTCATATAATTGCCATAGTTGTAGACCTTGCCTGTGTCCGTGATGACATGAATACCGATCAGGTCCTCCCGTGAATAATAGATAGCTCCCAAAATATTCGTAATCGTACGCTCGTTGATGTAGTTAACAGCAGGCAAATCACTGCTATCCGTCGTTAGCAAGCGAACCAAATCCATATTGTTGCTGATCGATTTGGACAGGCTGTTGTAGCTGCCGAGCAGCAAGTCGAACAGCCCTGCTGTCTGGGAGACATTTTTACGTGCCAGTTCACTGACCTTATCATGGAACTGCACCGTAGTACGGTTGTAAAATAACAGACTGACCACCAGCACAATGCCGGACATGCTTAACAGGAACAGAACAAACAAACGGTATTGAATGGATTGAAAACGGCGCGGCATACCTCTGTGCGCTCCTCTCGCCTTGGCCGACTATCCTTTAACTGCTCCCGCTACCATGCCCTTGGTAATCTTTTCGGACAAGACAAAATAAATAATAATGACTGGTAAGGCTCCCATGACCAGAAAAGCGCCAATATTGCCGTAATTTACAAAATACTGGCTGACGAATGTATAGACACCAAAAGGGAGCGTTTTGAGCTTCTCGGATGAGATAAAGGTGGCAGCCATAATGTATTCATTCCAAATGTTAATGAAGGTTAATATACACACTGTCATGATGGGTGGAATCGAAATAGGTAAGATTACACTGCGGAAAATACGATAAATGCTTGCTCCGTCAATGTAAGCGGATTCTTCAATTTCGTGAGGTATGGACCGCATAAAGCCGGATAGGATGAAGACCGCAATCGGTATCTGAAAAGCGATATAGGGTAAAATCAGCGCGAAGTACGTATTGAGAATGTGAACATTTTTAAACATCACCATCAGCGGCAGCAATGTAGCCTGCAGCGGAATCATCATTCCGATCAAAAACAAAGTCAGTACAACAGTCCCGAAGCGCCAGCGAAAACGCGTAATCGCATAAGCAGTCATCGAGCTTAATACTATGACGAACATCATCGTCGCCCCGGTCACCAGCACACTGTTTCCTAAATAACGCAAGTAGTTCCCTGCTTCATAGGCTTCCTGATAGTTGTGCCACTGGGGCACTACCGGGAGGGCAAAGAAGCTTGCGCTCAATATCTCTTCATTTGTCTTCAACGAGTAGGTCAGCAGCCAGAAGAGTGGATACAGCTGTGTGACGATTAACATCGCCAATAGAAAGAACACACCTGCTTTTTTCATAGTGTTCAATAGATCCAACTCCTTTAGCTTACCTTATTTTCGATCCGTTTGAAAACAAAATTTATCACAATTGTAAATGACAAGCAAATGACTACGAGAATCGAAGCCAATGCGCTGCCATATCCATATTTCATTGATAAAAAGGACATATTGTACATATATGTAGCTACCATATCCGTCGCATGAGCCGGGCCTCCACCTGTCATCACCCAGATCAAATCGAATGATTGCAGAGAACCGATAAAAGCTAATACCATGGATATCTTAATAATCGGCACCATGAGCGGCAGTGTGATATATCGGTCTGCTTTGAACCCTTCAGCTCCATCAATTTTGGCTGCTTCGTACAGCTCATGCGGTATATTTTGTACCCCGGTAAACTGGATTAGCAAATGATAGCCAAAATACTGCCACAACGCTACAAAATAAAGGGCGTACATCGCAATCTGCGGTTCTGTGAGCCATGAGCGTGTCCAGCTTTTCATCCCAACCGATATTAAAATACCATTCATCATTCCCCCCATGGAGGCGGGATTATAGATTGTCTTCCATAGCTGTCCTATAATGACCACCGACAGAATAACTGGCAGGAAGTACATCGTAACCAGCGTATTCGCCTTACGCACATATCGATTGAGCAAAATGGCCATTATCAGACAGAACGGGATTTCTGCCATCGAACAAACCGCGAACATCATGGTCCGCCTCACAGACGGCCAGAACACCGGATCAGCTGTAAAAATGCGTTCGAAATTAGCCAGTCCGACAAACTTCGCCTCGGCTATTCCGTTCCAATCCAGCAATCCGCAATACACGGACACCAGAATCGGCACAAAAACCATACAAGTATACAGCAGTATACAGGGTAGCACGAAAACAGTGATGGTACGTGCCGGTACCTTCAGTACATTCATGCTCCGCCTCCTTTGATTGTTTTGTGAACGTCCTTCTAGGCTGCATCGCTCTACAGGATTGATTTCCAATCAGGGAAGTAGCTCTGCTGCTCCTCCCCTGCTATTATTACTTCAGGATTTGCAAAATCCTCACTTATTTATTCGCCTCAAAAACACTCTGATGCTCCTTGGCAACCTGCACAGAATTTTCCTTTTGCACGAACAGATTTTGAATACTGCTCAGATGGGCCTGCGCAATAGCCGGATTCATCGTATTATCGAAAGCGAGGTCGCCACCCTTTACATTTTTGAATAGCTCATTCAGACTAATCGCCAATTCAGAGTAACCGGCTTCCTTCAAATCGCCTTTTATTTTCTGACCGCTGCCAATCGCGTTTTTCAAATCAAACTGAATCTTAGGCATCTCCGTAATAAAATAGTGCAGAAAATCCTTCGTCTCCTGTAAATGCTCACTGTTCGCCGATACTGCAAACGCGCTGCCTGGAGCTACTACATATTCATTCACATCCCCCTTGCCATTTACCGTTGGAAATTGAAATGCTCCCACCTTGCCTGCTACCGGTGAAGCATCAATAGACCCGGTTTCCCACGTGCCCATAATATACATCGCAGCTTTTCCTGTTTTAAAAATATTGCCACCCGCGTTATAGTCAATGGATGTAGCTCCGTCTGGGAAAGCCCCTGCCTGCACCAGTTCCTGAAATGCATCCACCGCTTCCACAAAAGCTGGGTCGTTAAAGGTCTTTTTGCCGTCCAGTACATCCTTGAGAAAATTCGGCCCTTCATTTGTGCGCAGCAAAATGTTCATAAAAAGAAGGGAGCCGGTCCAAGAATCCTTTTCTCCAATCGCAATCGGAGTAATTCCCTTCGTTTTCAGCGTCTTGACCGTTGTAATCAATTCATCAAAGGTGGTCGGCAGCTTTAGAATTCCCGCCTGCTCAAACAGCTCTTTATTATAAAACACCACTTCTATATTGTTGCCGTCAGGAAAAGCATAGAGCTTATCGTCAAAGCTATAGTAATCGAGTAGTCCATCCTGAAATGTATTCTTTAAACCCTCTTTATCAGCCACATCGTCTAACGGAGCCAGCAATCCTGCATTCACGAACGGTTTCATTTGTGCAGCCGGGTTTACAATCGTAATATCCGGTACTTCCTTCGCTGCTGCTTGCGTTTTCAGCTTCAGCTTTTGTTGATCTGTATTGAGTGAGTCCAATTCAATTTTGACATGAGGATGATCCTGCTCATATTGACTGACAATTTGCTTGATCATTTTGTAAGAGGGGGTACTCGGGTCAGGGTTAATGTTCTGGAAGGTAATCGTCACATCTTGGGTTGAAGTATCTCCTCCCTGTTTCCCTAAATTCCCCGGACTTGCGCTCTGTCCATTATTACAAGCTGCCAGCGTTAATCCCAAGGCGCTCACCACCACAACAGCAAACGCTTTCATTTCTGTTCTGCCCATAATCTTTTTCCTCCTCTTGTTGAAGCATTACGCAATTGGTCCCCTATTGGTGGACACTCAATGCCCGCTTGTTTTTTTCATTATGTTCTATATAAAAGTTGTGAACAATGCGTGAACTTAAGGAGAAGGGTTTGTTTTTTTAAGCCCTCATTTGCGTGCTTCAAAATTCATTCATATCATAACTTGCAATTTATCTCGAACACAGGCATAATATAAATAAGAATTTGATAATGATTATCATTATTGAATACAGAATATTAAACACACATAGACTTAAAGGAGGCAGGACCGCAGTGAAAGAAGTTTTCAGCAAAACCTCCCTGCATATTGATGATTATTTGGATCTTCTTAATCTTGCCGTACAAGTCGGAGATACAAAGTGGCAAAAAGAAATTACACGTAAACTTCAAGCCTTAAGTGTTCTCCAGACAGAACAAGTTGAAATAGATTAAGTGTCCCTCAGATAACACTGTACCTCTGTTCAAAATAGCTGGCAAGACACCGCTTTACGAGAACAACCAGGATACGGTAAACTTGTGTATGGACGATAAATAGATCGAATAAAATAAAAAAAGCACAGCCCTTAACGGGCCGTGCTTTTTTCTGTGCTTGGCAACGTCCTACTCTCCCAGGACCCTGCGG